>JABGQJ010000399.1:4948-7142 GCA_018648945.1 Victivallales bacterium | reverse complement strand
GGTGCTCGAGAAGGCGTGCGCGAACAGCGACAGCGGGCCCTGCGTGGACTACTGCGGGCGTCGCTCGGCGGGCCACTTCGTGAAGATGGTGCACAACGGCATCGAGTACGGCGACATGCAGCTCATTTGCGAGGCCTACCACCTGATGAAGGAAGGCTTGGGCATGTCGACTGACGAGATGCACGAGGTCTTTGCCGAGTGGAACGCGGGCAAGCTCGACTCGTACCTCATCGAGATCACCCGCGACATCCTCGGCTACAAGGATGAAGAAGGCAATGACACGGTCGATCTCATCCTCGACACTGCTGGTCAGAAGGGCACTGGCAAGTGGACGGCCATCGCGGCTTTGGACGAAGGCCAGCCCCTGACCCTGATCGGCGAAGCCGTCTTTGCCCGCTGCCTCTCCGCGCTCAAGGACGAGCGCGTGAACGCCAGCAAGGTGCTGGTCGGCGACGTGGCCGGCTTCGACGGTGACAAGGCCCAGATGATCGCCGATCTCCGCCAGGCCCTCTACGCCTCCAAGATCGTCAGTTACGCCCAGGGCTACCAGCTCATGCGCGCCGCTGCCGAGAGCTACGAGTGGAACCTGAACTACGGTGGCATCGCCCTCATGTGGCGCGGTGGCTGCATCATCCGTTCCGTCTTCCTCGGCGACATCAAGACCGCCTTCGACAAGGACCCCGAGCTGGTCAACCTCCTGCTCGACCCGTTCTTCGCCGACATCGTCCAGAAGGCCCAGGCCGCCTGGCGTCGCGTCGTGATTTCCGCCGTCAAGATGGGCATCCCCATGCCCGCCATCAGCAGCGCTCTGAGCTACTTCGACGGCTACCGCTCCGAACGCCTGCCCGCCAACCTGCTCCAGGCCCAGCGCGACTACTTTGGTTGCCACACCTACGAGCGCGTGGACAAGCCCCGTGGCGAGTTCTTCCACACCAACTGGACCGGTCGTGGCGGTGATACGGCCGCTTCCACCTACATTGCCTAGGCCCCGCTTGGGTTGAATCGAGACGGCCGGGGCGAGCACCATGTTCCCCCGGCCGTTTTCTGTTCCGACAGGCAACGAACGGAGAGAGTCTTCATGCAGTTCCTACGCCACGCCTTCCTCGCCCTCATCGCCGTGACGAGCATCGCGACCGCCGCTCCTGCAGACCTCAAGCCATTCGCGGATGGCGACACCGTCTGCTGGGTCGGGGACAGCATCACCCATGGCGGCAAGTACCACAGCTACGTCTACCTCTACTACGCCACGCGCTTCCCCGAACGCAAGATCGAGTTCGTCAACTGTGGTATCAGCGGCGACAGCGCCGCCGGTGGGTTGGCCCGGGTGCAATACGATGTGCTCGTCCACAAGCCCACCGTCGCGACCATCATGATGGGTATGAACGATGTGGGCCGCGGCCTTTACGGCAAGGAGAATCCCGACGCCGCCAATCTCAAGCGGCGGCAGGATGCCCTGAAGCGCCATGCCGACAGCATGACGAAGCTCACGGCCGCCCTGGTCAAGGCGGGAGCGAAGCCGATCTTCATCCTGCCTTCCATCTACGACGAGACCAGCACCATGGCCAAAACGAACCTGTTCGGCGTCAATGGCGCCCTCGGGATCTGCGCGAAGGGCGCGACGCAGCTCGCCGAGGCCAATCAGGCGGGAGTGGTCGATTTCTGGGGTGAGATGAACCGCCTCAACGCCCAGGTCCAGAAGGCCGATCCCAAAGCCACCATCGTTGGTGGCGACCGCGTGCATCCCGGTTCCTTTGGTCACTTCCTCATGGCCTACACCTTCCTCGAAGCGCAGAACGTGCCCCCGATTGTCTCTCGGATGGGACTGGATGCCACCGGCGGCAAGGCTGTGCAGCAGGACAACTGCGCCATCTCGGCTGTAAAGCAGACTGACACCGGCCTCCGCTTCACCTGCCTGGCGAAGGCCCTGCCATACCCCATCCAGAGGGGCACCGAGCCCGCGCTCAAGCTGGTGCCGTTCATCGAGAAGATGAACCAGGAGATCCTGCGCGTGCAGGGGCTGGCCGCTGGCAACTATGCCTTGCTCATCGACGGCCAGGAAGTGGGTGTGTACGAAGCCAAGGCTCTGCAACAGGGCATCAACTTGGCGGTCAATGCAAAGACGCCCCAGTACAAGCAAGCCCAAGATGTGGCAAAGGTGAACGATCAGCGCCATGGCGTCGAGGCCGGCAGCATC
>JABGQJ010000399.1:0-4849 GCA_018648945.1 Victivallales bacterium | reverse complement strand
AAGACGCCCCAGTACAAGCAAGCCCAAGATGTGGCAAAGGTGAACGATCAGCGCCATGGCGTCGAGGCCGGCAGCATCCGGAACATCGTGGCCAGCGAGCGCCGCATCCGCAAGGGCGACGCGGATCTGGATGACCCGGCTGTGCGCCGCAAGGCTGTGGATGCCTTCCTGGCGCGCGTGGCCAAGAGCTCTAACTTCCGGTACTACAAGGGCACCATGGACCGCTACCTCAGAGAAAAGGAGAAGGAAGCCGAACTGCGGACTCGCCGGCAGCAAGCGATCGCGCAGATGTACCAGCTGAACAAGCCCAAGCCGCACACCTACGAACTGGTCCGTCGGTAGCCGTTTGGCAATCGCATTCCGGCCCGACTGTGGTAGGTTGTGGACCTCATTTTTGGGGAATGATGGAATGGCGAAATGATGGAATAGTGGATCGGGAGTCGGGCGCGGGACCTATCGTTCCCGGCCCTTCTCCTCACTCAGGGCCTTCACCATTCCCCCATTCCAGTATTCCACCATTCCACCATTCCACCATTCCTGACAGGAGCATTCAGATATGAGCAAAGTTGCCGTTCTCGCCGGTGATGGTATCGGCCCAGAAGTCATGGCCGAAGCCCTTCGCGTTCTCGAAGTCGCCCAGCAGCGTTTCGGGTTCGAACTCGAGTACGAACACGCCGACGTCGGTGGTGCCGCCATCGACAGCCAGGGCGAGGCCCTCCCGCCCAGCACTCTTGCCGCCTGCGAGCGTGCCGACGCCATCCTCTTCGGCTCCGTCGGAGGTCCAAAGTGGGAAAACCTGCCGCCCGAACAGCAGCCTGAGCGTGCGGCTCTGCTGCCCCTGCGCAAGCACTTCCAGCTCTTCTGCAACCTGCGCCCCGCCCGCATCTTCCCGGCCCTCAAGGCCGCCAGCCCACTGGCTCCCCGCGTGCTCGGCGATGGTTTCGACATCCTCTGTGTGCGTGAACTCACCGGCGGCATCTACTTCGGCCAGCCCAAGGGCCGCGAAGGCGAAGGCGAGGACGAGTACGCCTTCGACACCATGGTCTACAAGCGCAGCGAGATCCGCCGCATTGCCCATATCGCCTTCAAAGCCGCCCAGGACCGGCGCAGCAAGGTGACCAGCATTGACAAGGCCAACGTCCTCACCACCATGGTGCTCTGGCGTCAGGTCGTCGAAGAGGTCGCCGTCGAATACCCCGATGTGGAGCTGAACCATATGTACGTGGACAACGGCACCATGCAACTGGTCAAGGACCCCTGCCAGTTCGACGTGCTGCTCTGCGGCAACATGTTCGGCGACATCATCTCCGACGAATGCGCCATGATCACCGGTTCCATGGGCATGCTCTGTTCGGCCAGCCTAAACGCGTCCAGTTTCGGCCTCTACGAGCCCGCTGGCGGGTCCGCTCCCGACATCGCCGGCATGGGCATCGCCAACCCCATCGCCCAGATCCAGTCCGCCGCCATGATGCTCCGTTACAGCCTCAAGCAGACCGCCGCCGCCGATGCCATCGACGCCGCCGTCGCCCAGGTCCTGAACGAGGGCATCTTCACCGGCGACATCGCCCCCGAAGGCGCTCCCAAGGTCGATACCGTCGCCATGGGCAAAGCCATCGCCGACCGCATCGCGGGCTAGCTCCTCTCTCAACACAGCAGAGCCCCATCGGGATCAATCCCGATGGGGCTTTTTCGCGGTTTGTATAGCCGTCGGGCGAGGGCGATGCGGATGGTCTTGGCAGCCATGTCGGTCGGAGATACCTCGCGGTAGCCGTCGGACCGATTCAGCGGGCTGCGTCGTAGTAGACTGGCAGATCGAATTCGTCGAGGTCGCTGACGAGTCTCTCGCCGGTCAGTTCGGGATGTCGATCGAAGGGCTCGAGGACCAGGCGGACGGCCGTGCCCTCGTCCGAGGTGCGGTTGAGAGCCTGGCCGTCCAGAATGACCCAGTGCGCGACCGAGATGCGCGGGACTGTGCATGTGCCCTCCCGGACCTTGATGATGTCGTAGGAGTACTCAGCCAGACAGCGCCTGTAGGGAGCGATCGATATGGGAGTCGGGGTTGCGGACTTGGCGACGAGTCGGGCGTCCACCACCAGTCGGGGTATTTCCGCCCGGGGCCCCATGCGCTTGCGGTTCAGTTCGTAGCGCCTGGCGGCCTCTGCCGGTCCCATGGCGCGGGACCAGATGGCGATGCCCTCGATGCGGCCGTGCCAGTCCCGCTGGCCGGTCCATTCGTCCCCGAAGAGGAGGTGATGCGGGGACCAGTTGCTGAAGTCACCATCGACCGTCTCGGCGATACGGACTGCCCGGCCGTTCTGGTAGCAGACGAGTCTTCCCGCCGTGTAGGTCACCAGCACATGCACGGGCTCGCCTGGTGTGATTCTGCCCAGCTTTGCCTCGGGCCCCGTACCGTTGTCGCCGGTCTTTGGAGTTCGCAGGCGGAACACGAGGTGATCCTCCTGCTGGCCGAGCGTGAAATTGCGGGAGCCGGAGTCGGTGGAAAAGCTGATGATGCGTGCGGGCCCCGCCTGATCAAGGCTGTCGGTGGCTATGGTGGCCTCCACGGTCAGGGCATTGCTCGCCTTGCAGGCCCGCAGCAGCGCGTCGTCCACGTCTTGGGCGGCGAACGCGCCGCCGGCGGTGAGCATCTCCTGGTTCGGTCCATAGATGGCCTTGCGCAACTCGCGCAGCTTGCAGATGCGCGGTGCGTCCTGTCCGGGGACTGGGATCTCGTTCGTGGTGCTTCGGTTCTCCCACAGGAAGACCAGCCCGTCGGACGTGCCCGGCCACTGGGAGAATCGGCGCAGTTCGGCTTCGGAGATGCTCTCGGGCAACTCGTTGCCGACGACCGACCGGGCGAGATCATGCCGGGCACCGTCCTCGACCCACACATCCGGCAAGAAATCGGCCTTCTTGTTGCGGGTCACCTGAACCCATTGCTCCACTTTGGTCAGATCTTTCGAGAAGCGTCCGACATACAGTTCGACCGCCTTGCCGCCGGCGCCGATGCGGTTGCCACCGGGCCGTCCCCCCGAGCCCAGATAGGGGCCCGTACAGGCGAAGATGCGTGGATGGTTGCTCCAGCGTGGGTGGTAGACTTCGAAGCCATTGATGCCTGGACCATCGCCGATGCACGTCTTCCAACGACGCCCTTCGCTGGTAACCAACGTAACGTTGCGATGGGGCCCGTCGAAGATCCAGAACAGGCCGCTGTTGTCGGGAGCCAGGCTGGTCCAACACCCGCCACCGCGTTGCTGCCAGCCCTTGTTGGGCAGCTCTGCCACGCCGCCTTTTGGCCAGGGAAAGAGCCCTGCCGCCAGCTTCCCGTCGCGGGAAAGCTGGAAGTTGTCGACTGACACCTGCGTGCGGTTCCAGACCACTTCGCCCGGTCCCTTGCCATCCAGGAGAGCGCGCCGGATCGGGTTGTCCTCCTTCTTCTTCCCCTTGCGCCTTTGCTGGCTGTAGACCCAAATACGTCCCGTCCCCGGCTCTGCCCAGAGCTCCATCGCAAAGCCGTCACCCGCCTTGCGGAGTCCGTTGCCGTCGGTGTCGACCACCATATACGCGTTGGTGGTGCCGTCGGAGAAGACGATGCGGTTTCCGTCGGGAGTGAGCATCGGTTTGGCGCAGGCACGTGGATTGGGCAGCACGGATTGCTCGCGCCCGCCGTGCGAGCCGGTGTCCAGGAGCATGAGACGCAGGCGGTTGCCTGTGCCGAAAACATCTTTGGCATTGCCCTCGTCTCTGACCCAGACCATCTTGGTCCTGGCCCCGGTCAGTTCCTCCAGGGGGTGGGCTGCCTGGGCGAAGGCGGCGAGCAGGCAGAGAACGGCGAGAAGGCGACACAGTTGCAGCATGGCGGTTTTTCTCTTTCTTGGTCGGTCTGATCGGTCGGACCGGCTTGACGGCATTCTCAGCGTGCCAGGGGCACAACACCGTAGGGACTGGCGGTGGACTCCCCGACGGCGGGTGGGAATAGGAACAGGAAGATGTGGGAACTCGAAACCACGAGCGATGGCTCCACTGCATTCCACAGATACGCGGTTTTGCCTAGAGTATGCCGACAGGGGCGAAGTGTGCCACGGTCCTGCGCCGAACGTGGGCCAACGCCCAACGGCAAGGAAGCTCCGGGCACAGGTGACACACTCGGCGGCCGATCTTTGGCGGGGGAGTCGCGGCACACGGTGCCCCTCCCACATACAATGAAGCCAGGGGAGTCGCCGCACGCGGTGCTGCTCCCATTGGGCTGGTCCCTTGCAGGGGATTGCTGGGCCTGGAGTGGGTTTCCAAATCCCGGAGCAAGGATGCTCCGGCTACGGGGGGAAGGCCGCACTTCGTAGCCGGAGCATCCTTGCTCCGGTTTCCCCGATCCGGGCAGGCGCGCTGGGATGACAATCGGGACGCAGCACAGGAAGTTGACAGACGGCCTCAGATGTCTCCCACATTCAGCGAAGCCAGGCAGTATCTGCGGAACTGATATGCCCGGGACCAGACCGGGGGTGGTGGCCGCGCTATCTGTAGGAGAACGTCAGCAAGGTGAATGGTGGCAGAGATGCGTAGTCCAGCCGCACCGTGCCGTCGGCATAGGTCACCGGCAGCTTGACAGCACGCTTGTCCCTGAAGGCATCGACCACATAGGCTGTGCCATCGAGTTTGCCGGTTGCATCGAGCTCCACGTCAACTGTGAGGGTCACACCCCGGTTCCGAGTGTCATCATTGAAGACGGCGATCCTGGTGGTGGTGCCGTCACTCCAGGCAGCAGCATGGAGGTGGTTGTCCTGGTCCCGGCCATTGGCCAGGCGCACGGCATAGCTCTTGGTGATCAGCGGCAAGCCGTTGATCTCCCCCG
>JABGQJ010000398.1 GCA_018648945.1 Victivallales bacterium | reverse complement strand
TCCAGATCTCTGTCGCCACGTCTGGGGTTCTCTGCGCACCGGGGCCCGGCGCGCCTACCTGGTTCTCGCGTATGCCGGACGGGTAGGTCCGCCGGGCCCCGGTGGACGGGTCTCAGGCGATGTTGCGCGGCCTGGGGCGTCTCCGTGGCCACTTCTGGTCGGTTAGCCCTGCGTCATCCCAGCGGGCGCAGACGGCCCGGAGTAATGGCCGTGCGCGCGGCGGCGTGATTCGGGAACAGCCGATGCAGAGGCTGGTGCCAAGATAGAAGCGGCATCTTGCCGCTTTGGGGTGGGGAAGAAAGCGGCGAGACGCCGCTTCTACTCTAGTCAGCGTCCAGCCGGGGGTTCCGGCTCGGGCAGGCAACTGTCCCAATCTCCCCGATCTGTTCCCGCAGCTTCGCCCACTCGCGCACGGTCTGGACCTCGGCCTCCCTCGTCGGCCACTTGCGAAGTTGCCGTCGGGCGGTGGGGGGCCTACGTTTATTCTGTACATCGCGTACTGCGAACGCAGGTCACAGTGTGCTGTTCTCAAACACCCTGGCGACTCCTGCAGCGTAGCTTCTGGCTTGGTCGAACTGGTTCTGTAGGCGCCTAGGAGGACCCATGAGATCCGCAAGCGTAGTACCCATCTTACTGATCTTCTGCCTTGCCACCTGCACGCTGTCTGCGGCTGAAGGCGAGGGAGCCGGAACGCGGACAGGCACGCATATTGGGCGAGCAGGAGTCGAGGTAGTCCTAGCGGCAGAGGGCAAGGCGAACTTCCAGGTGGTGACAGCGGAGACTGCAACGGAACGCACGCGGGCCAGCGCGGGAACTCTGGCCAGGCTGCTGTCCCGCATCACCGGCGCCCAATTTCGGACCGGCACGGGGGATGGGACCACCGGGATCGCTCTGGGCTTGCCAGGGGACTTCCCGAAGCTCAAGCAAGCCGGCCGCTGGGCCAACCCGAAGACCACTGAACTCGAGAGCTACTCGCTGCGAACCCATGCCAACGGCCTGCGTATCCTCGGGGCCACAGAACTGGCCGTGGAGAACGCGATGTGGGACTTCCTGCACCGTCTGGGCTATCGCCAGTTCTTCCCCGGAGAGACGTGGGAAGTGGTGCCACGAACCGGGAAGCTGTCCGTTGCACTCGATGTTGAGGAGGCACCGGACTACCTCGCGCGGAGAATCTGGTACGGCTATGGCCTGTGGGGGTACAACCAGGCGCCCTACCAAGATTGGTGCGCGAAGAACCGGACCGTCGGGGGCGTGGCGCTCAGCACGAGTCACGCCTATGGAAGAATCATCCGGGCTCTGCGCAAGGACTTCGAGGCACACCCCGAATTCTACGCATTGCTGGACGGCAAACGCAAGATCGCCCGGCAGGCCAAGCTCTGTATCAGCAATGCAGACCTCCGCCAACGGGTTGCGCAGTACGCAGTGGCGCAGTTCGACCGCAAGCCTGAACTGCAGAGCATCTCCATGGATCCCAGCGACGGTGGCGGCTGGTGCGAGTGCCCGGCATGCCTGGCGATGGGCAGCGTCTCCGACCGCGCCTTGCAGCTTGCCAACCAAGTGGCCCGCACGGTGAACGCGAAGCACCCGGGACGTCTGGTGGGGATGTACGCCTATGGCTTCCACTCGCCGCCGCCGACCATTCGGGTCGAACCGCAGGTTGTGGTCAGCGTTGCCACTGCTTTCCTCAAGGGCGGGTTCACGCTGGATGAGATCATTGCAGGATGGTCTGCCAAAGGAGCCGTCCTGGGCATTCGCGAATACTACAGCGTCAACACCTGGGACCGCGACCTGCCCGGCCACAGCCGTGGCGCCAAGCTGGACTACCTGGTGGAGACCATCCCGAAGTTCCATGCCCAGGGCGCGCGCTTTCTCTCGGCCGAATCAGGTGACAGCTGGGCGCCGAATGGCCTTGGCTACTACCTCGCGGCGCGCGTGCTCTGGAATGTGGACGAAGCCGGGAAGAAGAAGCCGATCGTGGAGGATTTCCTGACCCGCGCCTTCGGGGCCGCGAAGGCGCCAATGGCGGAATTCTACGCGCAGACCGACGGCTCCAAGCCGCATCTCGTCGCCAGCGATCAACTGGCCCGCATGTTCCGCGCCCTGGCAAAGGGGCGCGAGCTCACGGACCACATTGCCGTCAGCAAGAGACTGGACCATCTCCTGCTCTATGCCCGGTATGTGGATCTGTACCAGCGCTATGCAGGTGCAAAAGGTGAGCAAAGACAGCTTGCCTTCGAGCAGCTCATACGCCATTCCTACCGCATGCGTGAGACCATGATGGTCCACTCCAAAGCCCTCTACCGCGACCTTGTCAACCGCGACCGCACAGTCAGCATCGCCGACGGTGCTACATGGAAGAGCCCGGAGGAAACCAACCCCTGGAAATCCAGCGTCCCCTTCACGGCAGCGGAGTTCGCCGCCTTCCTGGGCGAGGGAATCGAGCGCTACCAGCCGACGGCCTTGCGCATCCAGCCCGTGAAGTATTCCGAGCGACTCGTGCCGACGACCGGCTTGGCACTGCCCAAGATCGCGAATTCCGGAAAGCTCGGGCCGGGCCGGAACAAGCAGACGTTCTACACGATCTCGAAACTGGGCCGAACGAGCCTGCAACTCCGGGTCACGGGCGGGCTGATTCCTCGCTACCGCGACCGAGGCAACGTGCGAGTGCAGCTCTGGAAGATCGGCGGCGAAAGTGCGACCGGCGAGCGGGAGACGCTTATCCAGACTGACCGCAGCGTGCCGCCCGACGGGAAGGAACGCACGGTCCTCCTGACCATGCCAAGTACCGGCCTCTACCGGATTGACGTCAGCGATGGTGGCGACCGCACGTTGGTCACGTGGCCTCCCGGCCAAGCCATGACCGTCCGCTCGACCGTGGACGAACCGATGAACGGGCACTATGGCAGCTGGATGATGCACTTCTATGTCCCGAAAGGCACCAAGATGATCGGTTTCCACGGGGGGAAGCATGGGGAGATCCACGACAGCGCCGGACGCCCGGTCTTCTGGCTGAACGGGCGACAGCCCGACTACTACACAGTGACCGTTCCCGAAGGGGAGGATGGGACAGTCTGGCGCGTGCGCTACGGGCGTGGCCCCATCCGCCTACTCAACGTGCCCCCCTACTTCGCTCGCAGCCCCGAGGAACTGCTCCTGCCCAAGGAAGTCGTGGACGCGGACGGCAAACGCGAGTGATCGCGCAGGCGAACAGAGCAGAGCCCGGCCACGATGTCAGTGCAAGCTATGCCAAACTGACCATCTCGACGACTTCGCCAAGCACAGGAACAGCGTCCCCAACAAGAAGCAGGCTCCTGCCGACAAAAAGTCGGCGGGAGCCTGAGGTGGGAACGGGTGGCGCTTCCTACAGATCCAGGGAGCCGATGCCCATGCCGGCAAGGTCAGCGAGCTCGTGCTTTTCCTCTGCCTCGTAGAGCTTCCAGATGACCTGGAGGCCTTCGAGGGAGCCGACGGGGTCGGTGAGGGGCTTCTCGCCGGTCTTGATGCAGTCGATGAAGTGGATCATCTCCACCTCGGTCGGCTTGGCATGGGGGACTTCGACGAGGACTTCCTCGTTCTGGGCAGTATCAGTGCGGCCGGGGTCATGGACGGCGTGCTTGGAGTGGAGAATGAGCTGGCCCTTGCGGAGATCGATCTCCAGCATGCCTTCGGTGCAATGGGCGTGGAAGGAGTAGCGCAGGCGGGTGCCACGCGCGCCCCAGGTGCCCATGTGGTAGCCCATGACGCCGCCCTCGAACTCGATGGTGACGTTGCTGGTGCCTTCGCGCTCCATCCAGGGCGTGCCGAAGTTGGTGCCGAGGTGGATGCCCCGTACCGGCTTGCCAAGGATCCAGAGGAGAAGGTCCACGTAATGGCACCCATGGCTGAAGAGCTGGCCGCCGCCGAGAGTCGCGGCGCTGCTGGCCCAGTGGTCGGGCGGGTACTTGGTAAGCTGCTCGGTCCAGATGGAGAGCTGGAAGCAATCGCCGTAGGTCTTGTCGTCGAGCAGCTCCTTCAGCTTGCAGACGAGGGGATGGAAGCGCATGCAGTAGGCGACCATGAGGACGCGGTCGTTGTCCTTGGCGCACTGGATCATCTCCAGGCATTCCTGCTCGCTGTTGGCCATGGGCTTCTCCACGAGCACGTGCTTGCCCGCGTTGAGGAAATCCAGCGTCGCCTGGTAGTGGGTCTGGTGAGGCAGGACCAGGAGGACAGCGTCCACATGGTCGTACATCTCTTTGTAGTCCGGCGTGACCAGCGGCTCGTTGGGCAGCAGCTCCGCGACGTTCTGCGCCCGTTCGATGATGATATCGCAGACGGCCGAGATCTCGACCCTGTCCAGGATCATGTTGAACCGGCTGGCGTGGCTCCGAGCCATGCCGCCGCAACCGACGATTCCTACGCGCACCTTGTCCATGATGGGGTTCCTCGGCGTTGTGTACGACCGTTTTTCAGAGGCGGGCTTCCAGACTGGCAGACTGTACCACGCACTGCGGGCTTGAAAAGGGCAGGCCGGCAGGCTTTTCTTACCTTGCCGGGAAACACCAACTGCGGAGTC
Organism: Victivallales bacterium; assembly: GCA_018648945.1. The sequence goes on along the minus strand of JABGQJ010000398.1, from coordinate 2,607 downwards.
GTACGATGAGCGAGCTATGGGCCGGGCACAGTCGGGCAGATATCACCCCACCGTTGGGGTGCCGGATGATGGGGTACGCTTCCCGCAAGGAAGGCGCAAAGGGAGTTCACGATCCCCTCACGGCTTCGGCCCTCTGGCTGGCGACCGGCGACCAACGGGCGGTCTTGGTTGCCTATGATGTGGCGTCCTATGACGAGGAGATCGTGGAGATCTTGCGCCAGGCGATTCGGGAGGCGACCGGGTTGACGAACGAGAAGATCGTGCTGAATACCTCCCACACCCATGCCGGCCCCGTGGTGGCCAAGCGCCCCAACATGCCACTGAACCATGAGTACGTGGCGGACGTAGCCGAACGGACCGCTCAGGCAGTCTGTGCGGCCCGGGACGAGGCACGACCTGCCAAGTTGCGGGTCGGGTCGGCGCCGCTAGACATTGGCGTGAATCGCCGCGAGCGCATGCCCGACGGCACCATCCGCTTGGGTGTGAACCCGGACGGTCCGACGTTGCGCGAGCTGACGCTCTGGGCGTTCGAGCGGGAGGGGGCCGATGACATCGGTCTCTTCAACGTGCCAGCCCATGGCACCACGATGGGTGGGGACAACCTGGAGCTCTCGGCGGAGTGGATGGGCATGGCCCGGACCTTTGCCGAAGCGGATCAATCGGGCCGGAAACTGGTGTTTGTGCAAGGCTGCGCTGGCGACCAGGGCCTGTACCGTGGCCAGGGCGGTTTTCCCCAAGTCGAGAAGCACGGACGAATGGCCGCCGACGCCATCAACCAGGCATGGCGGGATGCCGAAAAGGTCTCGGGCACACCGTTGCGGGTGACGTCACGCATCTGCGAGGGACCGGTGGCGGATGGGCGTACGTGGCCGATCCCGGTGGTCGGTCTGCGCCTTGGCGAAGCAGCCTTGGTCGGATTGTCTGGGGAGGCCTGCATCGCCTACGCATTCCACGCTCGGGAGGCGTCGGGCGCCGCCAGCACCATGGCTCTCGGCTACACAAACGGGTCGGTGGGTTACTTGCCCACTGCCGAGATCATCGCCGAAGGCGGGTACGAAGCCATCGCCAACAAGTACTTCAAGGTGGCGGAGGCCTGGTCGCCGGGGATCGAGGAGCGGTTGCGCGAGGCGATCACGGAGACGCTGGCGGAGTTGATGGGGTAGGGGGCAGTTCCCACTCCTGGATCGGCGCTGACGTATCTTAGCGGCGAAGCGGCTCCTGAAATGGACGACGTGGACGGGGATGGACGACATGGACAATGGACGGATTGAGGGCGCCACCCCGCTGGCCTGTCCATACTGTCCATCGTCCATGCCCGTCCATGGGGTCCATGCCGTCCATCCTGCCAGGCCCCAGACGCAGAGCGCCTAGTGCCCTTTCGCGCCGCGCCAGTCGGGGACCTCGACGGGAGTGGTCTCGACGGGCCAGGTGGCGCGGAGGGCGGCGTCGTAGAGGCCGATCTCCTGGAGGGGGATTGGGCGCAGCCCCAGCTTGTCGAACAGCTGGGAGTCGGGTTTGAGGCGGTAGTCGCCATTGGCGGCATCGACGAAGCCTGGGTCGTCCTCGAAGACGGCATTCTGGAAGAGATCGAGGTCGCCGCCGCCGCGATTGGTCACGGCTCCGCATTGCACGAAGGCATTGCGCCAAATGTGGTTGTAGGCGGGTTGCTCAAGCATGGTGGCGATCTGTGGATAGCGCGCCAGATACAGCTCGTTGGTGAAGAAGTTGGGTTGATCCAGGCTCTTGTTCAACATGCGCCAGACGCTGTTCCCGGCCCGAAAGCCGCCGCTGATGCCCTGCTTGCAGTCCACGAAGATGTTGTTGTCCATCAGGTTGTCGCGCCCGCTGTTCATCTGGATGGCACCGAAATTGCCGCTGGCACCGCGCACGAAGAGATTGCTGTAGACGAGCATGCCGCTGATGGCGTCGTCGAAGCGAATGGCGGCCTGGCCGTGGACGGCGGCACCGGTGCCGGTCTTGCCCACGTTGCGGAAGCGGTTGTAGCGGAAGACGACTCCCCGGTAGGTGGCGTTGCGGAACAGCTCCATGGCGCCCTGGTCGTCCGACTCGCGCACGGCGCTGTGCACGTCGTTGTACTCCATCAGGTGGTCGTTGCCCTCGATGCGCATGACGCTGCTCGGGCAGTCGTACATGAGATTGTGGGCCACGCGGTGCCCGACGCCCTCCAGCTGGATGGCCGGGGTGTAGGTGCGATCGATGCGGCCGAAGTTGTGGATCTGGCAGTTTTCGACGAGGTGACGACCGGGGGTCAGTGTCTCGCGATCACCACCAGTGACTTCGCTGCCGCGCCGCCCGATGGTGTGGATGTCGCAACCGAGCAGGCCATTCTGCTCGCCGCCATGGATCATGATGCCGTTGCCCGCCATGCGGCTGACTGTGCAGCCTGCGATCAGCACGCGGGAGCAGTCCTTGGCAACGATGCCATTGTAGCGGGCGAGATCGAAGGTCAGGCCCTCGATGCGCACGTCCGTAACCTCTGCCATCGTGACCATGGGAGTGGGGAGCATGCCGATCTCGATGGTGGCCTTGGCCGGATCGGACGGGGGATAGAAGTAGAGGATGCCGGCTTGGCGGTCGAGGTACCAC
>JABGQJ010000397.1:6481-7202 GCA_018648945.1 Victivallales bacterium | reverse complement strand
CATCGTTGCCGGTCCAGGCCACCAACCCGTAAGATGCGCTGGTCGGCTCCGCACGCGGCCCGCCGGAGAAGGCGGGGCAGGAGTAGATGAAATCGTTCACATTCGCTGCCAGCTCGCGCCAGCGGGGTTGGTTTTGGAGGCGGCCACCCAGAGCCAGGGCCATGCTCGCCTCCCCCATGCAGTCGTTGCGCAGATCAAACACCCAGTTCTGCGAGCCATCGGCGTGAATGCTGCTGTTGGCCCCCTCGATCATGCCCAAACTCCCGTCGCCAACCGGCCAGTCGTCGCCCGGCCCCGGCGCAATCCCCGTGGGTAGACCGTTCGTCCCGGTCTTGACCCGCCCGGCCCAATCCGCGTGGACAAAGAGCCGCGCCTGGTCATACCACGCCACGCCTCGGGCGATGGCCTCGTTTTCGGCTGGAGATGCCTGGGCGCGCGCCGCGCTCGGGGCCACGCTGGGTTGCCAGGAAAGGCGCGACAGGTCCAGTTCGGGACAGAGCCAGTGCAAAATCCAGCCCCACACGGCCCGCCACGCCTCGGAGGGCGCAAAGCGCGCCGCCCGGAAATGGCTCAGGCTGGTGGTGGCCATCAACAGCCGGTCGCTGACTGCGAAGAGAATGGGGGCACTCGCCTCGGGCAAGCCGTATACCGCCGTGTCGAATCCCGCAATCCGCGCCGACACCAGATGGGCTGGACGGGGCGGCACCCGCAGATACCGGCA
>JABGQJ010000397.1:0-6200 GCA_018648945.1 Victivallales bacterium | reverse complement strand
AGATGCCATTCTCAACCAGGATCTGATGCAGATCGTTATCGGCGCGACAGACGAGGATCATGCTCATTGGCTTCCGCTCGGGTTACTTCGTGTAGGTCCACCTCACCCTAGTGCGCAGACCGTCATCCTCAAGTTGCAGGGACAACCGCAGATCGGCCACGCCCTGAAGCACGCCGAACGGACCGCTTCCCTTCTGGTACTCCGGCTGCCGGGGGCGGTCATGCCGACCGTACACGCTGCTCGCCAACTGGCCATCCTGCACCATCCATTTCCCCGGCGCGGGATGGACCGGTGTAAAGCCGAGCAAGCGTTGGTGCTCGACCCCGCTCTGCTCCATGCTCACGCCCGCTTCAAGGAACGGGACCACATAGCCCATGCCGCCAATCGCCGCCATTCGCTGGCGTTCGTGCGCGGCGGTGAACATGGCCGCAAGCTGGACTTCCACCAAGTCCGGGCGCAGCCGCACCTCCAAAGCCCGCAGGGCCGCTGGCTCCGTGCCCGCGACCTGGCTGCGTTCCATCCACGGCAGGTTGCTGATCAGCAGGTAGTTGTCCTGGATCTGGAAACGGAATCGAATGCCGATGCCAAAGACGCCCATGCCCAACACCCACGCGTCCTTGTCACCCATTTGGTACCAGGACACTTCGCTGCCCATCTCCCGCTGCCAGGGGATCATGCTCTTCAAGGCCCCCATCTCCAGGAATGTCCGCACCGGCTTGGGATCGGCCAACTCCACCGCGATGGTCAGGGGACGGGTGAGCAGCGAGATGAAAAGTGGGATCGCGATCATTTCGCTGCGCCGACCGCCGACCTGCCCTCCAAGCCCCAGCATATCGCCACTGCCGAAGGCAATGATCGGGTCGGAGTCGTGCAGGGCGACGTGTACGGCGGGACCAAGCTGATCCAGCGCCGCCGAGAATGCGAGAGGGGTGCCCCGCCGACGGAACATATCGCCAAGCACGTCCCGCCAGACCTTCTCGGTCAGATTCAGCGAGGCGAGCAAGACGGGCTCGGGCTTCAACTGGGGAACCTTCAGGCCACCCTTCTCCTTGCCCGACCCAATCACCTGCCGCACATTGTTGTACATGGAGTTGTCCAACAAGGGCAGGATGAAGGTCTCCACCGTCAAGCCGCCGTCTTCCGTGTCGTCCAGCCGCACCGCGATGGGGTCGAAGAACCGCCGCCAAAAGCGCGTGTAGGCCTGCACATACTGCTTGTAGGCCTCGGCCTCGCCCGCGGTGGCCAGCAGAATCGGGTGGGAGGAAACGGAGGCCAGTTCGCCCAGCCGACCGTGGGTCTCGGAGACCGCCCGCATGTCGTCGTCCAGCGAGAGACCGTCCCAGGCGGCATAGTCGGGCAGGTACTTGCTATCAAGGAGGAGGTCGATGGTCGGCGACACCTCGTGGCCATCTGCGCGGAAGAGCAGCGCGGCCGCAGTCAGCCCCTCCAGACGAGCCCGTTCCTTCACGCGCCGCAACTGCCCAATCTTCACTTCCGGCCCAACCAACCGCCGAATGAAGGGATCGGAGAAGTAGGCGAACATGCGCGTGCGCGAGGTGGGCGCCAGCTTGGTCAGCATATAGCGGAACTCGTCGCTCTTCCCCAGGCTGGGGGTCCGCCCCGCCTTGGCCCCAAGAGCCCGGTCGATCTCCTCGCGATTGGTGCTGACGATCACGAGGTCATCCATGAGGCTCCAGTAGCACATGTTGCCACCGGGCAACCGCACAGCCGCGACCTTCCCAGGGCTCAGATCCTTCACCCCAGCCATGGCCAGCAACGGCTTGAGCAACGCCGCCTGTGGCGACCGGCTGATGGCCGTCACTTCCGTGCCGTCCACCACGAAGAGATCGGGCAGGACCAGCACCATTTCGGTCACGAATCCGGACTTCAGAAGCTGCTCCAGCCACGCCCGATCCAGCCCGAGACGACGCAGATAGCGCCCTTCCAGGTCATACCGCAGGGACCGTCCGGTCGCGCTTGCTCCCACGCGTGCCATGAACTTGCTGCCCTGCCCGAGCATGGGGAGCAGAGAGCCGGGCCTTCTGATGAAAAGCGCGAAGCGATCCAGGGGCACCGCATCGGCCAGCGGCAACCTGCCGCCGGGCTTGCCACCGAGCATCTCCTTGAACGGATGCGATTTGACCTCGACGCCCGCGATATCCGCCACCGGCACGCCCGGCCCCTCGGTCTTGCGGGTCATGTTCAGCAGCTGCATCTGCAACGTCTCCTGCATGGCCGCCCGCCCGCCAAGCACGCCAAACGCACTGGTCTGCGCGCCCTGGCGCCGCCGGCCGCGCCGACGGTTCTGATCCTCGACCACCGGTGCCTTGGCCCCGTATTGGGCCATCAGGATCCGCCCCCAGTGACGCAGGATCGGGGCGTCGCCACCATTGACCATATACCGAGCCCAGCGCCGCATGCGGAGCGTCGCCCACTCCGTCGCCATCGCTTCGTCTCCCTGCTGGGCCTTGGCGGTGTTCCACGAGCCGGGTGCCTTCTCGCCAGTGGCCAGGTTGACCAAGGCAAAGGTGCAGGGCGCCGCCGCCACGTCGATCGCATAGACAGCGTACTCCAACTCCTTGGATACGGGCGGTGGCGGCGCGTTGGGATCGGGCAGATAGGGATCGATCTTCAGACCATGCTTGGCCATCAATGCGCGGTCGATATCGATCCGGACCATCTTGCGGTCGGTGTAGAGAACCCAGTGCTTGCCGTCGTCGAAAACCGGGTGCAGTTCCACGATATAGGGATCGTGATTGGTGGGAAGGGCGCCCCGTTTCTGGGAATCGGCAAGAGCAAACGTCGTCGTCGGGAGGATGGCGTAGTGGGGACCGGGTTTCGTCTCCCCCGCGTCCTTGCCGTAGGGGTTGCGGGAGAACTGCTGCTCAATCCACTTGTTCCTCCTCCCCTCCCCAGCCAGTTCGGCCACCGTACGCGGCGGCACACCTTTGTTCTTCAGAGCAAAGTCCAGGGCCCGCCGATGGAACTGATACAGAGAGCTACGCCCACGGTTGGGCAAGCGACGCTGATTCTCGAGCTTGAGACGCTGGCTCTGTCCCTGCGGAATCGCGCTGGCCGGCGCCTTCAGGACCAGTTGCCTCAGTCCTCCCTTCACCGGCACCGCCGCGTCCAACTGCCAGAGTCCCTTGCTCGGCAAGAGCAAACGCCCAGACACGAACGTCACCTCCGTGTCAGGGTGTGTGAACCCCTCGGTTTCGGTCACGGTCACGCCGAAGCTGTTCGCTCCGAAAACCACCAATGCGAGAATCACGCCTTGCCATGTCCTGGTCATCTGTCTGCCCTCCTGATGACGGAAATGCACCTGCTCCTGCCCCCTGAGCCCAGCTGGGCGAACGGTCGCGCATCCCATTGGTGCCAGGCAGGATACTCGGAAAAAGACTTCACTATATTGACGATACCCCATGGCCCCGACAGAATCAACTGTTCGCGCCTGGATGCCCTGGCGAGATGGCGATTTGGTGCGAGGTTAGTCGCAGCCACTGTCGTGCCGTCCAGAAAGGAACACCCCACGTGTCTCTCCCCCGCCTTCTCCATCTCCTGCCGATCCTGCCGCTGGCGCTCGCCGCCGCGCCCAAACGCCCCCTGGCCATGGCCTACTATTACACCTGGTACGGGACCCCCTGGGGGAAGGCGGGATCGTTCCAGAAATGGAGCGACCCCAAGAAAGCCGGGCCGCTTGCCCCCAAGGGGACGGACGCCAACGTCATCGCCCTCCCCCCCGCCATCCGGCAGACCAGGTCCGGTGCCTACCCCCTGGTCGGCCTCTACGACAGCATGAACCCGGATGTGGTCCGATGGCACATCCGCCTGGCCAAGGCGGCCGGGCTCGATGCCTTCCTGGTGGACTGGTGGGCCGAAGCAGGTTGGCAGACGCCTAAGCACTGGACCCGCGACGTCTTCCGCGATGTGGTCCTGCCCATCGCCGAAGAGGAGGACTTCAAAATTGTGCTCTTCGACGAAACGCCCCAGTTCGTCGACAACTTCGCTCAGGTCAAGCGCTGGACCCGCGAAGCCCTGACGCGCTACGGCAAGAGTCCCGCCTACCTCAAGATCGACGGCAAACCCGTCTGGGCTGTCTACCAGCTCTGGGAAGGCAAACTCACGCCCGACCAGGGCCGCGAACTGATCCGCGAGACCGAAGCGGCCGTCGGCCCGGTCTACTGGATCTTCGACAAGATGCGGGCGCGCGGCAAGGCCAAGGGCGGCATCGAGCTGTTCTGCCCGGAGGAATGGCTCAAGATCAAGGAGATCGACTGCATCTCCGGCTACGCCATGTTCTCCACCTGGCGGGTGGACGAATACGCCAAGCTCAAACCCCTCTACGCGCGCTTCAGCCAGTCGGTCCATGCCGCTGGCAAGCAGATCATGCTGCCCGTCCACCCGGGCCACGACAATCGCCTCATCAACGACAAGCCCTACCATATCGAGCGCCGCAATGGCAAGACCTACCGGGGCTTCTGGCGCGCCGCCGTCGAGGGAGGCAGCGACTTCATCGGCATCGCCTCCTTCAACGAATGGCCTGAAACCACCGTCATCGAGCCCGCCCTCACCTGGCCCGATCCCTACTTCTATCTCCGCCTCACTGCGGAATTCCAGGGCACGAGCTTCACGCCCCCCGCCCTGCCCCCCCTCGCCTCTCTCGACCCCCTCATGGCGGCATTCCTCAAGGACCGCCGTGCCGCAGCCCCAAAGACAAAATGATGAAACTCCCTGCCCTCGCCCTCTGCCTTGCCCTGCCTCTGTTCGCCGCGGAACCCAAGTCCATCCCCCTCTGGCCCGATGGCGCTCCCGAGGCCAAGGGGAAAACACCGGACGACATCCCGACCCTCACCGTCTTCCTACCGACCGCCGCGCAGGCAGTCGGCACCGGCATCGTCATCTGCCCCGGCGGTGGCTACGGACATCTGGCCATGGACCACGAGGGCTACGATGTGGCAAAATGGCTCAACGGCAAGGGCGTCGCCGCATTCGTCCTTCGCTACCGCCTGCCCGCCAAGGGCTACCGCCATCCCATCCCGCTTCTCGATGCCCAACGCGCCCTGCGGCTGGTCCGCAGCAAGGCCAGCGAGTGGCAGATCAAGACCGACCGTGTCGGCACCATCGGCTTTTCCGCCGGTGGCCACCTCGCGTCCACGGTCGGCACGCACTTCGATCCAGGTCAACCCAATGCTGCCGATCCCGTCGACCGGCTCAGCTGCCGCCCCGACTTCCTCGTCCTTGGCTACCCCGTCATCACCTTCGCCAGCGCCTTCACCCATCGCGGCTCCAAGAACAACCTGCTCGGTCCCAAGCCCGACCCCAAGCTCGTCGCCTCCCTCTCCAACGAGACCCAGATCACCAAGGACACGCCGCCCACCTTCCTCTTCCACGCCCACGACGACCGCGGCGTCTCCCCCCGCAACAGCATCGAGTTCTACCTCGGCCTGCTCCGCGCCAAGGTTCCCGCCGAGATGCACATCTACGCCAAGGGCGGCCACGGCTTCGGCATCGGCCGCAAGGGCACCCAAGCCGCCGAGACCTGGCAGGACCGCTTCGCCGACTGGCTCCAGCGTCGTGGCCTCCTCAGCAAGCCCCAGTAGCGCGCCAAGCAACACGCGGGACGCAGCCAAACTGGTGTAAGAGACCAACGCCGCAGACAGGGGGACCTGAGCAGGGATGCTCCGGCTACGAAGGCTAGAGAACGGCTGTCACGTTTCGGGCATTTGACCATCCAGCCCAGGTCGGGCTTGAAGAAGAGGCGTTTCCCCAGTAGTTCGTTCGTTCCATCACGAACGGCGAACAAAAGGAGAAACGCCATGAGTGTGAAAGTATCCCCGAGCAGCCCTGAGTGCCAGGAGCTTCGTCTGAAACTGAAGACTCTGGGGCACCAGATGCAGCAGATCGCGATCCATGGTGCGGGTCTCAGCCGTTGGGAGGCGGTTGTGCTGGTGAAGGCGATCGACGAGGTGTACTTCAGCGATCCGGAGCTCAAAGCCCTGTCAACGGGCCAGATGAAGTACTCGTGCGTGGCGGCATCCGAGGGGGCCGGCAAGCCTCTCAAGGACTGCTTGATGACCACCGTGCGTCTGACGCTGCTCGACCCCGAGGACCGCGTTGACCTGCCTTCGGACGGCAAACTGGCGAGCGTCCACCGTCGTCGCCGCAAGTTGACTCGCATCACGGAAGAGGCCCGGGAACAG
>JABGQJ010000396.1 GCA_018648945.1 Victivallales bacterium | reverse complement strand
CTACGGACTGGCGGACGGGCGTCTGGCTTACGAGATCTCCCGGCAGAGCGAAATGACTGTCGTGGGGTTGGACGATGACCCGGACCGCGTCGCCGCTGCCCGCAGCTTTCTCCTGAAAATGGGGGTGTACGGCACGCGAGCAAGCGTGCGGCAGGCGGGGAGCTTGGCCGCGCTCCCCATGCCCTCGGGCCTGGCGGACCTGATCGTGTCCGAGGCCTGGTTCCACCGGCGCTGTCCCGGCACGGCGAAGGAGATGCGGCGGCTCCTGCGTCCCGACGGCGGGCAACTGAGACTGCAGACGCCGAAACAGGGGCTCGACGACACAACTCGCAAGGCAATGGCAGCATGGCTGGCAGGCACCGACCTGCACGCTGCGGAGTCCGGGGACTTCCTGGCATGGTCCGAGCGCCGCGGGCCACTACCCGATGCGGGAAGCTGGACCCACCAATACGGCGATGGCGGCAATTCGGCGAACAGCTGGGATGCCATTGGCGGCGCTGCTGCAACCAGCGATCTGCTGGTGCAGTGGCTGGGCAGGCCCGGAGCGAGTTTCGGCATCGACCGCAACCCGCGCATGCCCGCTCCGCTGGCGAGCCGAGGCCTGCTTTTTCATCAGGGCATGAACCGGCTCGTGGCCATCAATGCCTGGAACGGGACCATTCTCTGGTCGCTCGAAATGCCTGCTCTCCGCCGGGTCAATATGCCTCACGACTGCGGCAACTGGTGTCTGGACGACGATTTGCTCTATGTCGTGGGGCTCGATAGCCTCTTTCTTCTTGATCCCTGGAATGGTCGCGAGAAGGCCCGGCTGGCCGTGCCCCTGGCAGCAGACGGCACTGCCGCCGAATGGGGCTACGTGGGGCGCGCGGGGAAGTTGCTCGTGGGCAGCCGCGTGGCGCGAGGCGCTCCTTTCTCTGGCTACTGGGGGAAAGGCGCCTGGTACGACGCCAAAGCGGGGAGGGGGACCGAGAAGGTCTGCTCGCAGGCACTGTTCGCCTTCCCCGCCTCGGGCTCGTCGCCCGTGCCCACCTGGGTTACCCCCGGCGCGGCCATCATCAACAGCAGCATCACCCTCGGTGGCGAGCGCATTTTCTACCTGGAATCGCGCAATCCTGCCCTCAAGAGCAATACCAGCGGCAGATGCGGCGACGCATTGTGGACCGATCTTGATCTGGTCTGTCTGGCAACGGCCACGGGCAAGGAGATCTGGCGTCAACCCGCGAAGATCGCCCCCGGGAAGGTGGTCATGTACATGTCCTGGATCCCGGGGAGCCTGGTGCTGGCGTCTTCCGCCGATGGCTCGTACCATCTCTACTGCCACGATCCACAGACCGGGAAACGCCGCTGGGAGAACCGGCACGCCTGGCCGTCGGACAATCACAGCGGGCATATGCAGCACCCGGTGCTCAATCGCACGACGGTGTTCCTGGAGCCTCGCGCCTATGATCTGCAGACCGGCAAGCGCTGGGAGCGAAAGATGGGCGCGCGCAGTGGCTGTTCCACCTACACGGGGACGGGCAGTGCCCTGATCTACCGTGGTCAGGGCCGCCGGGTCGCCATGTGGGACATCGCCGGCGGCAAGGTCAGCACCTGGACCAATCTGCGGCCCAGTTGCTGGATCAGCACCATCCCGGCTTGCGGCCTGGTGCTCTCCCCCGAAGGCGGCGGCGGCTGCAGTTGCGGGACTTGGCTCGAAACATCCCTGGGATTCGCCCCGCGTTCCCTGCAGCCCCCGGAGGCAAGGCCATGAACTGTGCCCGCAACCCTGGCCTCCAACTGATCGCGTTGCTTCTCCTGGGAGCCCTGGCCCAAGGGGACGACTGGCCAACCTTTGGGCACGACAACCGACGCAGCCACGTGACCAACGAGCGCCTGACTGCCAAGCTGGCTCCCCTCTGGAAGCACGCGGGCCCAAGGCCTCAGATGGCCTGGGCTGGACCCGCCAAGTGGGATGCCTACGCAAGCCGCAAGAACCTGGCTTCCATGCGCAGTTTCGATCCAGCTTTTTTCGTCATCGCCGTGGGCAATCGTCTCTGGTTTGGCTCCTCGGTCGATGACAGTGTGCACTGCCTGGATGCGGCTACGGGCAGGCCGCTCTGGACGACCACCACCGGCGGCCCGGTCCGCGTGGCACCCACTTGGCACGACGGCAAAATCTACGCCGGCTCGGACGACGGCAAAGCCTATTGCCTGGATGCCGTCACCGGCAAGGAGAAGTGGTCCCGATCGCCCGCAGAGAAGGAGCAGTGGCTCATCTCCAATGGCAAGCTGATCTCCACCTGGCCCTGCCGAACGGGAGTGCTGGTCCAGAACGGGCTGGCATACTGTGGCATGTCGCTGCTGCCCTGGGAAACTTCCTTCCTGTGTGCCTTCGATGCGACCACCGGTCGGCCGTCTGCGTCCGGCGGGTTCCTGGAGAAGCACGCCAGTTTTACCATGCAGGGGCCTCTCACAGCCTCCGCAGACAGGCTCTTCATCTCTCAGGGGAGGCAGGAACCCGTGGTCTGCGAACTCCGCACGGGGAAGTCCCTCGGCAAGGTCGGGAAGGGCGGGGACGGCGGCATCTGGGGGCTCGTGACCCCCGAGGGAGTGTTCATCCATGGGCGCGGCCAGAACCACGGCTCGGATGGCGAGCTGCGCGAGTTCGATGCCAAGACCCGCCAACGTCTGCTGCATTTCCCCAAGGCGCGCCGCCTGGCCATTGCGGGCGGCATGGTGTTCCTACTTGGCGACGGCAAACTGCGCGCGTTCGACTGGGGGCGCTCGCTGCCCCTGAGCCGCCAATACGGCAGCACAGCCGCCAAACGACGCAGCGCCGAGGCCAAGCTCAAGAAGCTTGGCAAGAATGGGAAGAAGGAAGTCATCGCCGCCTTGCGCACTGAGATCGGTGAGCTCGGCAAGCTCCAGGAAACACTGCAGAAACAAGTGGCCGCCTGCGAACTATGGAGTGTGCCCACCGACTGCGCGCACGACCTGATGGTGACGGCCGACCTCGTCTTCGCCGGGGGAGACCGCAAGGTAACGGCCTTCGACCGCAAGACCGGCAGCAACCAGTGGGCCGCCGAAGTCGATGGCAAAGCCTACGGCCTCGCCGCTGCTGGTGGCCGGCTCTTCGTCAGCACCGACAGCGGCTCAATCCACGCCTTCTCCGCCCCCTGAGCCTGTGGCGAGCGGCGGTTTGGGGGAGAGTGCGGGACGAGGGCACTGGCGTGGCTTGGATTGGGACCGGCGGGCCCCGTCGCCCGTGCCGGTTGGTCGTGATGCCCGCCGTTTACTCCTCACGCTCCTCGTTCTGCTCGGCACCATCCTCGCCAGCGGGTGCCGCGTCGTCAAGGCAGACCCGATTGCGCCCGGTGTTTTTCGCCCGATACAGCGCAGTGTCTGCCGCCGCGAACAGTGTGTCGAGGGTGTCGTCCTCTCGCACGATTCTCACGCCGACGCTGATGGTGATTGAGACCTGCCCCGCTCCGGTGGGGATCGGGTGGTCCTCGACCGTCTTGCGCAAACGCCCGAAGAGCTCGTCCGCGCCGTCCGCCCTGACATCCGGCGTGATGACCAGGAACTCCTCGCCGCCGATGCGCGCCAGACAGTCGTACTCTCGCAGGCCGTTCTCCAGCAGGCGCACGACCCCGCAAAGCACCTCGTCTCCCACCGGGTGCCCGTGGGTGTCGTTGACCTTCTTGAAGTGATCAATGTCGCAGATGCCCACCGCCAAGCCGTTGTGTTGGCGCTGTTCTCGAGCAAGCTCACGGGCGAGGGCCGACTCGACGGCTCGGCGGTTGAGAATCCCCGTCAGGGGGTCGTGCGTGGCCTGATGCGCCAACGCATTGCGGGCCTGTCGCAGCTCGCTCTGCATCTCGACCAGGCGTCGGCCAACCCCGACCCGGGCTCGCAGTTCGTTCGGATGAAACGGCTTGGCCAAGTAGTCGTCGGCCCCGTTGTCCAGCCCGGCGATGATGTCGGCTTTCTCCACTTTGGAGGTCAGCATGATAATATATGGCGGCTGATCGGTTGGCAGGGCGCGGACCCGGCGCACCACCTCCAGCCCGTCCATTGCCGGCATCATCCAGTCAAGAACGGCCATCCGGGGCGCGTCGGGCTTCTGCAGCTCCTCCCACGCCTCGGCACCGTCAGCCGTTTCCGTCACCTCGTACCCGACTTTCCTGAGAACGGCCGCCAGGACGTTGCGGGAGGTAAGATCATCATCAGCGATCAGGATGCGCATGGTTGGTCCTCACTGGCAGGCGGTCGGAGCAAGTCTACGCAGCTCTTCCGGCAGGCAGTTCTTCTGGGTCGGCTTGTCTGGATGGGCGTTGCACAGACCGCCATGTCCCCTATCGTTGGCGGCAATGTGGGAAGGTCTGTACCTCAGCAGGAGCTCCTGCAGGGGCAGGGCTCTGGTGAAGCCATCCTTGGCGATGGGTACCTTCACAGCGCCCTCCTCTCGGTCTCTGGCTGCCCTTCCTGTATGAACTCCTTCAAGATGTCGAATTCGCTCTGCAAATCCCCCACCCGTGCATCGACCCCATGCAGATCTCCTGCCTTGGCCGCTTTCTCCATACTGAGCGCCACGGCGCGCAACCGTTCTGCGCCCACGTTGGCCGAAGCCCCCTTGATCGAGTGGGACTGGCGCTCGGTGCCCTCCGCATCCCCGCCCGCCACATAGTCCTTCAGGGACTGGATCTGTTGCGGAACATCCTCAAGGAAGGCCTCCATGATCTCCCCGGTCAGTTCTTCGTCATCCATGAGGCGCTCAAGCATCCCCGCCTTGTCCCAGATGGGTGGTGCATCTGCTTGCGCGTCCCCGGTTTCTCCGAGCACCTGTTCATCCCCCTTCGGTCCGGATTTCTCCCCGTCTGCAGGCAGCCATTTCGCCAGTGCCTCGGCCAGGGCCCGTGGCGAGATGGGTTTGGGTACGTAGTCGTTCATGCCCGCCTCCAGGCATTCGTCCCGGTCGCCCTGCATGGCATGGGCGGTCATGGCGATGATGGGAATGGTGTGATTGAGGACCTCGGCCTGCGTGTCCCGAATGCGCCGGGTCGCCTCCAATCCGTCCATCACGGGCATCTGCACGTCCATGAGCACCAGGTCGTAGGGCAGCGTTTTGAGCGCGTCAACGGCTTCGCTCCCGTTGGCGACGGCGTCGGCATGCAAGCCCAGTTTCTTCAGGATTCCCAGCGCCACCTGCTGGTTGGTGATGTTGTCCTCGGCAAGCAGGATGCGGGCCTTGCGGCCCCCGAGGCTGGGCAGGGCCTCCCGTGCCGTGTGGCGCGTGGTGATGGGCCGCGCTGGTGGTAGAGTCTCTCCCGGTTCACTCAACGCCAGCGACAGCACCCCCCGCAGTTCCTGATGCCGCACTGGTTTGGTCAGATAGCCAGCGAAGCCGATATCTTCATACAGCTTTGCATCGCCCCGAACTCCTAGCGACGTCAGCATCACCATGCGCGTCGGAGCCAGGCGTGGATCAGCCTGGATGGCGCGCCCCAGGGATGCGCCGTCCATACCCGGCATCTGCATGTCGATCACCGCCAGACGGAAGGGGTCGTTCTCCTCCACCGCCCGATGGAGGGCCTGGAGCGCACTAGGCCCGTCCTCCGCCTCCGACGGGCGCATGCCCCAGTCGCCCAGTCGCATCCTGACAATCTCGCGGTTGGTGGCGTTGTCGTCCACAATCAACCCGCGCACGTTGCGCAAGTCTGCCTGCAGCGACGGCTCGCGCGGCACTGCATCGGGCTGTTTCCCAAGACGCACCGTGAACCAGAACTCCGAGCCTTTGCCGTCCTCACTGGTCACGCCGGTCTGGCCACCCATTATTCCGGCCAGTTCCTTGGAGATGGCCAGCCCGAGCCCCGTGCCGCCGTACTGGCGAGTGGTCGAGGCATCCGCCTGGGTGAACTTGTTGAAGAGCAGGCCGATCTTGTCGGCGGGGATGCCGATACCCGTGTCGCGCACGGCAAAGCGCAGCAGCGCCCCCTCGTCGTCTTGGGATTCCACCGTGACCCGGACTGCCACTTCGCCGTCGGCGGTGAACTTGATGGCATTGCCCACTAGGTTGTTGAGGATTTGGCGCAGACGCCCCGGGTCGCCACACACCAGAGTCGGCACATCTTGGTCGGCAGCACAGAGCAACTCCAGCCCCTTGTCGTTTGCGCGCAGGGCCAAGGCACTGGCAAAATCGTCCAGCAGGCTCCCCAAATCAAAGTCCAGAACTTCGAGCTCCAGCTTCCCTGCCTCGATCTTCGAGAAGTCCAGGATATCGTTGATGAGCCCGAGGAGCGATTCCCCACTGGTGCGCACGATTTCGGCATACCGCTGCTGCTCATCGGTCAGTTCGGTGTCCAGCAACAACCCGGTCATACCGATGACGCCGTTCATGGGGGTGCGGATCTCGTGGCTCATGTTGGCCAGGAACTCACTCTTGGCGGCGTTGGCCATCTCGGCCTGCGACGCCATCTCCGTGGCCAAGAGGGTCTGCTTCTTCAACGCCGTGTTCATCTCTCGCAGTTCTTCCTCTGCTTGTTTGCGTTCCGTGATGTCGCGGAGCAAACCCACAGCATGCCATCCGTCAGTCATATGGACGGCTGAGAGTGAGAGATTCACGGCGATCTCTTCCCCGTCCTTCCGGCGCGCAATCAGGTCCAGCGTCTTGCCGACGGCGTTGCCCGCACCCGTTTCCTGGAAGGCGGGGAAGGCAGCGGCGTGTGCATCGTGGTAGCGCGGCGGGACGATGAGGTCATGCAGGTTCTGGCCGATGGCCTCCTCCATTGCGTAACCCAATATGCGTTCGCCGGCAGGATTGCAGAAAGAGATAAGGCCTTCTGGGTCCATCATGAGGATGGCGTCTTGGGCGGCATCGGTGATGCTGCGTTGGAGCGACACACTCGCCTTCAGCGCCGCCTGCTGGGCGTGGATGCCCGCGTCGGTGCGCCGCAACATCACGAAGACCAGGGCAAATAGCGCCGCCAGCAGCACCGCGCCGGCGGTCCCGCCCAGAGCGACCGTGCGCGCCTCCGCGGCATCTTCTGCGGTCCGGTCACCCATAGACAGGAGAGTGCCCACATTCCTTCCCGAGGCATCTTGAAGGGGTGATGCCATGACGTGCCAGTGCCTGCCGTCGGAGACAATCACTTGACCCGCGCCGTCCTCCTGGTCATCCACTGGGTCGTGGTCTGCCAGCGGCGCAAAGGCATCGGGCAGGCGCCCCTGGGAGGCGT
>JABGQJ010000395.1 GCA_018648945.1 Victivallales bacterium | reverse complement strand
GCCGCTGGTGACCGGCCACTTCGCGCGGGCGACGCCAGCGATCTCGCGCACGGTCAGGGGGAGCGTTCCCTGTTCGATCCCGGGGATCGGCGGCAGGCTGGTATCCATTACGAACGGTAGGCCGAGAACCCGTGGTGCCTCGGGGTTCTCCCGGGCGACAACCCGACAATGGTAGCGCCGGTTCGGAATCAGGTCCCGCAGAGCTGCGCGCATGGCAATGCCAGAGTCGTCTCCGATTCCGTTGGCCCCCTCGATGCGCTGTCCGTATCCCTCATCCAGACCAAACTCGAGCACGCCCTGAGCCATGGCCGAGGTGGTCCAGCTGACCACCGCATCAACTGCCCCTTCCTTGCCCCGCCGGAACGGGGCCAGCGGGTATCCGAGCCGACCGTGACGAAGCACGCGCGCCGCCACGTTCTTGATCGCGAGAGGGCGGGGAACCGCCCGCTGATTTCCCGCATCGGTGATCGCGTAGACCGGGTACTCGCCGCCGCGCAACTCGCCCTTCTCATTGGCCAGAACCGCCTTTGCGAACGAGGTCGGCGCGCCGCTTGGGAAGCGCAGCCTGCGCAGGCTGCCGTTGGCGGCCCCGTCCAGGACCTCCAGCGCCAAGTCGAACTCAAGGCCGACATCCGGGACTACCCCCAGGACGGACAGGGGCACAGCGGCCTCCACCACATAGCCGTCACACCCTCGCACTTCCTCTCCGAATTGGCTGACCACGCGGTACATGTTCGCGGTCGAGCCCACTGCGGTCGCCTGCTTCACCACCACGCGCCAACCCTCGGGCGCCGCGTCGGACCGGATGATGTGCTCCTGGCCGTTGAGCCACACGGCGATGCCGTCACGGGTGGGGTCGAAATCGTCGTCTGCCACCTTCGCGGCAAACAGGAGATCCTGCTTGTCCCACATGGTGTAGATGACGCCGGACGCGCTGCGGTTGGAGGCCACGCCCCCCTTCACAGCCTGATCCCGGGTGATGACGACTGGATTGGTTTCCCACCAATCGTCTAGCTTGCCGTCGATCGTGATTGGTCGCCGCGTTCGGGTGAAGCCGATGCGCGGGGGGCATTCCTCCAAGACCGCATCACCCACCAGCATCACCCCGCTGGTGCACATGCGGACCCGAGAGCCCTGCGACGGATAGGTGTCCACATGCAGGGCGAAACCGCCCCCGACATTGAAGGGCGTGACGAACTCGAAGCTCAGCTCCTGCCAGGTCTGTGGCTTGCTCATGTCGTATGCCACCCACGGCATGCCAGAATTCCAGCACCCGCCATAGGCCCCGATCGTCACCGTCGGGGGGTCGTACATCTCCGCCGGGTATGTGGCACGCCACTCTCTGGATTCGGGGGTGATCTCGAACTCCCGCACCAGGACTTCGCAGCGGAAACGGTAGCGTGTATCCCGCTTGAGGGGGACGTTGAGGATACCGTCCTTGCTGAGCAGCAAGTTCCCCTTCTCGGCCCAGCCGCGTTGTTCGCTCACCTGCCGCCAGGTCACCTCGGCGGCGCTCTTCCCCGAGCGCGTCTTCCTCGACGAGACCGCTAGTTCCACGTTCTGTGCAGGCTGCCAGTCCATCGTTCCCCCCTTTGCGTCAGCGTCGCGGATCAAGTTGGGTTGCGCCGAAACCGTGGCCAACAGACACTGCACCGCGAGACATGCACAGGTCCTTTTCACTTGGGTTCCCTTTCTCTTGAGGAACGGCCATCGAACGCTATTCGTCCAGTTCCTCAGTCGTTGTCTCGGCGTCAGCGCGCGTGCCCCGCCAGATAGTCGTCTTGTCGAGCCACATACCGAACCTATCGGCCATACCCGCCAATTCCACCCCGCGCTGCCAGACCTCACCCCCCCGTCTGCTGGATTCCCAGGCACCGCCGGGTTCACCCAGACCCTTTGTCTCAGCAGCCCTCATCCGCTATCTTCCGAACGCGGCAGCACGATGGTACGAACTCGCCCCCGAGTGGGTGAGTTCAGGGCGTAGGCACATGAACCGACAAGCAAGGGTGCAGGCATGGTGAGAGCACGAGGGCCAATGATCCGACGGCTCGGGGTGGCGACGGCATGTGCGGCTCTGCTGTGCGTTGCCGCAGACTGGTCGATGTACAAGGGAGATGCGACGCGCTCGGGAGTGGGGACGGATTCCCTAGCCTTCCCGCTGTCGGCCCAGTGGAGCTGGCGCTCTCCCGCCCCGCCGCAACCTGCATGGCCCCAACCGGGAAAAGAACTGCATCGGATCGATTTCGATTACGCGTTCCAGCCCGTGATCGCCGAGGGGAAGGTCCTGTTTGCTTCCTCGGCGGACAACACACTGCGTTGCCTGGACCTCAGTACGGGCGCCCGTCTTTGGCACCTTGTCACGGGTGCCCCCCTGCGTTTCGCGCCCGCCGTGGCCGATGGCAAGGTCTACCTCGCCGGCGATGACGGCGTGGTGCGTTGCCTGAGTCTTGCCGACGGCAGGCAGATCTGGCGCTTTCGGGCAGCACCGAGGGATGATATGCTGCTTGGCAATGGCCGCATGACCTCGCGTTGGCCTCTGCGCAGCGGCGTCCTCGTGCGGGACGGTGTGGTCTACGTCACGGCCGGTCTCTGGCCCTCCCAGGGGATCCATGTATACGCGCTGGCGGCGGATACGGGGCGCGTCCTCTGGCACAACGACAACAGTGGTTCGGTGTATATGCGCTTCCCGCATCCCGTGGCCTCGGGTTTCGGTGGCGTGGCGCCGCAAGGCTACCTGCTCGCCTCGGCGGACAGGCTGCTCGTGCCCACCGGGCGGAACATCCCCGCAGTGTTCGACCTGAAGACCGGGAAGTTGCTGTACTACAAGGCCGCCGAAGCTCTGCAGGACGGCGGCGCCTGGAGCACGGTCTGGCGCGATGTCATGTTCACGCCGATCAATCGCTTCACGAACCCCTCCGAAGCGCGGGTTGGGGAAGCCCTGCCGAGTGGCGCCGATGGCATGGCCGTCTACTCTTTGAAGACCGGCGAGAAACTGCTGAGGCTGGGCGGAAAGTACCGCCTACTGGCGACTAGAGATTGCCTGTTCACCATCGGGGGCGGCGCGATCGAGTGCCTGGATGTCTCCCAGTGGGATCCGATGCTTGGCAAGCCTCCGAGCAAGGTGCTATGGAAGCAGGATCTCGACACCCGGGCCTACACGATTGCGTTGGCGGGCAAGGCTCTCGTCATCGGCGGCACCAACCAGGTCCAAGCCTACGATGCCGCCACGGGGAAGCCTGTATGGCGGGCAGCTGTGGACGGCCAGGCGCGCGGCTTGGCAGTGAGCGACAGCTGCGTGCTGGTCTCGACCGACCAAGGGGTCGTGACCTGTTTTGCACCGGCCGCTGCCACCCCGCCACGGACCATCGTCAACCAATCCGCAACTCCCACTACGCCGCCCGCCGGGGACGCTCGGGTTCGCGCCCTGGTCCGGGTCAGCGGCGTTCGCGAAGGCTACGCCATCGTGTTCGGTGAGCAGGCGGCAGCGCGGGCGCTCGGCCTGGCGCGGCAAACCGAACTGCACGTACTCGTCGTGCTGCCGTCTGCATCCCTGGTTCGGCAACAGCGCGAGAAGTGGCTGCCCACCGGTCTGTACGGCACCCGGATCACGGCCTTTGCCGTCGCTTCGCCGGACCGCACGCCGTTTCCCCCCTACTTCGCCGATCTCGTGGTCGTTGGTGGGGACGGCTCGGCCATTGCCGCCACCGAAGCAGGTCGCCTGCTGCGCCCCTTTGGTGGCACGCTTCTCTGCCCGGACATGACCCCGACCGCCATCGTCGCCTTCGCGAAATCCGCAGGACTGCCGGAACTACAGGCCGCTGCCGGGAAGCGGCTCGCGACGCGCGGTGCCCTGCCCGGAACGGACGACTGGAAATACCCCTGGGCCGATGGCGGCCGTTCGGGGGTGAACAACGAGACCCGCGTCCAGTTGCCCTTGGATGTGCTTTGGTTCGGCGGCCCCGGGCCCGATCGCATGCTGGACCGGCATCTGGCGGCACCCCCGCCTCTGGCCGTGAAGGGCAGAGTGTTTGTCGCGGGGGAGAACCATGTCATCGCTTTCGACGCCTACACGGGCCGGGAGCTATGGGCTCGGCCTCTGCCGGGAGCGGGGCGACGCTACGTGCGCTACTACGGGGCCAACTTCGTGGCCGACGAGGACAGCGTCTACCTGGCTGTGGGAGGGCATTGCCTGCGCCTGAACCAGACCAACGGGGCGATTCGGGAGGTGTACCAGATTCCCGAGGAGCTCCTGGCCGAGCCCGTTGCGCCGCAAGTTGCCGCCCTGGCAAAACGCACGCCCTGGCGATTCCCCGACTATGCCCACCGCTTCTTCCTGACGTCTCCCCCCGCCGCCTCGCCAATCGCCGCGCCCTGTCTGCTGCAGGCGGCCATTGGCTCTGCGGCCCTCGCTGCCGTGTTCGGGGATGCGGGGACGACTGCTGCCGTGTCTGTCAAAGCCGTTCGCGGCGGGCAGGATCTGCCGGTCACGGTCACGCTGCAAGCCGATGGGAGCCTGCACGTCCGAGCGCTGCTCGCCGACGCCCAGCCTTCGACCGAATCGTTGTGCGTGTACATCGCGCCGCAGAGCTCCCAGTCCAAGGCTGCAGACTCCGCCAGCGACGCCGATGCCATGGTGCAGGGGTTGATGGCGGCATACGACTTCGAGGACAACGACACGGTGATCCGCGACATCTCCGGACACACGCACAACGGGAAGGTCAGTGCTCTGTCCCAAGCCGCCGGACACACCGGGAAGGCACTTGTCTTCGATGGCAAGGCGTCCCGGATGCTGGTGAAGCCGAACAAGGCGCTCAACGCCAAGAGCGGGCTGACGGCGGCGGCATGGGTGAAGCTGGACCGAGCTGGCAGCGGCACGATCCTCTACAAGGCATACGAGTATGGCCTTTCCGTGGCGACAAAGGAGGGGAAGTCCTATGTGGCGGGCGTCACGCGCGCTGGTGATTTCGTCAAGGTCACCAGCGCGAAACCCATGGTGCTGGGTGCCTGGACCCACGTCGCGCTGACCCATGATGGGCGCACCCAGCGCCTGTATGTCGATGGCGAGTTGGCTGCCGAAGCGGCGCAGGGCGAGCTGACAACGAGTGGCAACTACCTTTGCCTGGGGGCGTCTAGCTATCAGGCGAAGAAGGTCTACAACTACCTGGCCTGCACCATCGACGACGTCCGCATCTACGCCCGACCCCTTGGCCAGGCCGAGATTCGGCGCAATATGTCACAGCCCATTCCGGCGATCGCCTCTCTCAAGACAACCTGGGCGCAGCGTCGCGGCCGAGATCCCCGCCCCGTCCGGGACTGGGCGGAGCGCGGTTGGGGATACCTCTCCGTGGCCGACGGCATCGTGTTGGGCAGCTACACCTCCGCAGTTGGCGATCCAGAGACCCCCTGGGCTCCGCGCGCGGCCAGCGGCGCCCTCTTCGCTCTGAACAAAGCCGATGGCGCCGTACGCTGGACCCACCGAGCCCAGCGGGGCATCTCCAACAACGAAATCGCCCATTCAGACACGACGCTCTACCTGCTGGACGCCACGGCAAACGCCGTCGTGGCCGCCGACCGCCGCCGAGGCAAGACCGTGCAGGTGGCACAGAGTCTCGTGGCGCTGCGGCTGAACGACGGCACGGAGCGCTGGCGTCAGGAGGATGTCCCCATCCCCGGTGCCCGCACCTACACACCCGAGGACGAGCCGAACTACCTGTTCATTCCCCACCGCAGCCAGCTGCAGGTGGCCCATGGCGTGGTGGTCAGCGATGGCATGGCTGGTTACGATGCGGCGACGGGTAAGAAGCTCTGGCAGCACGACACTCGGCTCAGGAAGCTGGCTGCCATCCATGGGGACCGGCTCATCATTCCGCCCTCCGCCTATGATCTGCGCACGGGTGAGCGCTCTACGGCAACGGATGCGACGACGGGCCAGGAAGGCTCCTGGCGCTTCATCAAGGCCTATGGCTGCGGGGCCACCATCGGCTGCCAGAACCTCTTGCTCTTCCGCTCGGGATCATTCGGTTTCCTCGATCTCAACACCGCTGGCACGACCACCTTCGGTGGCGGCAAACCGAGCTGCAACGTCAGCATGATTCCGGCGAACGGCCTGGTGCTGATGGCCGAAGGCAGCAGCGGTTGCGCCTGCTCGTACAACTTCCAGACCAGCTTGGCGTTGGCTCCGGCGACGCGCCCGCGAGACGTCTGGTACACCTTCCCGGCCACATCCCCATGGGGGGCTGTGAAGCAACTCCGCCTGAACTTCGGTGCCCCCGGCGACCGGCGAGACGCGCAGGGGAACGCCTGGCTGGGATTCCCCCGTCCGCAACTTGGCGGGGTCTCCCCGGTGTCCGTCGCCATGCGGCTGAAAGCGGCAGGCTACTTCTACGAGCCCAACCCGCGGAAACCGGTCGGCGCGACCCCCTGGCTGTACCACTGCGGGTTGCGCGGCAGCGGCACCATGACCATCGACTTGGTCAATCGCAACGGCTTCCTCGTCCGGGGCACGAAGGCACCACCGCAAACTGACGGACAGCTTGCCGATGCCAGCTGGCAACAGACCCCCGCCACTCCCTTCCAGGACACCGAACGCCTGGCGCTGGCGCCCTACACAGAGCTGAAATTCCTCCGGGACGAGACCCACCTCTACATCGCCTTCCGCCGCCAGTTCGCCGCGTCCTCAGCCAAAGCCGCGGACGCCAAAGAGGCCTTCCAGATCTTCCTGACGGACGGCAAACGCAAGCAGGCGGCCCGTTTCGGGGTGCGGGCCGATGGCACGGTCTTCGAAGAGGGTGGTCCACTCAAGAAGCGCACCAATCTGAACCGCACCTGGCAGGGCGGCTCGTCTGCCATGGTGCACACCGACGGCACGGGGTGGGCGGCGGAGATCGCCATTCCCCTGGACCCGCTGAAGGCGCTAGGCCTGGATGTCGAACGCCTTCAGGTCAATGCCATGGCCCGCGTGCTGACCCAACACGGCCAACAGGAGATCTACCTGCTGGACCCCATCTTCCGGTTTGCCCACTGCTGCCGGTTTGCGCCCCTCATCACACCCGGCCCCGCACCCGAGGAGCGCACCTTCACCGTCCGCATTCACGGCCCCAAGTCGCCAGACGTCACGATCAAGGTCCAGGGGCAGACCGTCCCCCCTTCACCTGTAGGACTGATCCGGGAGATCCACGGGGTCCGCGCCCGCGAGAGCATGACCGTCGAGCTAATCTCGCC
>JABGQJ010000394.1 GCA_018648945.1 Victivallales bacterium | reverse complement strand
GGATGGTCGGCGGAGTAGACGGCGAAGAACTCGACGGTAGCGGAATCTTCCGGTGCCACGGTGATCGGCGAGGACTGGAGGGCTGCCAGGCTGAACTCGCCCTGCCGCCGCGTGGTTCCCAACTCGGGCCGCGACAGCGCCTCGGGGGCTCCTGTGGCGCGGTGCGTCAAGCCATAGAAATCGAGTCCATCCGTCACGAATCCCCGGACGCCGGACCGACAGCCAAGCATGAGCCAGGGACACGGGCCCCGCCCCCCCAGGTTCTGGCGGGCACATAGCAGATGGCCGTATTCCTCATCCTCCAGGATCGTGTAGTCGACGTACTGGCTCATGTAGGACTCGTTGCCAGCGTTGGAGAGACCGATGTCCTGCACGTAGACCACATCGCATTCGCAGGCGACTGTGCCTCTGTTGTACAGCGACACCCTCCAAGACCACTGATCCCCGGAGACGACCTGTAGCGTCAGCTCTGCGGTCAGAGACTTCCAGTCTTGCCGAACCGTCATCCGGTCCTCGGCGAAGGCTACGCTTCGTTCGCCGCGATCCGCCGCCAGAAGAGGCAGCCAGCGGATGTGATCCCCCTCGCGGACCCGCAGGTAGAGATTGGTGGGCCCGCCCTCGAGGACGCTACCTTGATAGAGGGTCACCGCCAGATGCCCGGCCATGATGCGACGCACCCCGCCCCCCGGAAGCAGGTGGAAGGCCAGATCCCCACAGGAAACGGGCGCGGGCAGGGATACGCTGAGAGCGCTTTCACTGAGAAGAAGCGCCGAGGCCGGGGCTGTCGCGGAGGATGCCATGGTGTATTCCTATTCCTTGGGGGAACGGACCGAGTCTCGTTCACAGATCCAGACGGGAAGGAGGGTCTGCCCCACCTTGCCCTTCCCGTTGACCGCCTGATCCAGCAGTTCGGCCGCACTCCGCCCCATCTTCACGAGGGGCTGTGCGACGGTGGTCAACGGCGGGTTTGCCAAAGGCGCGATCATGCTGTTGTCGAAGCCGATGATCGAGACATCTTCCGGCACATTCAGTCCCATGGTGCGCAGCTCGTCCACAGCGGCAAAGGCCATCAGATCGGAAGCAAGGAAGAGAGCCGTCGGGGTGGAATCCCTGCCCTCGGCGAACATCTCCCGAACCGCAGTTCGCGTTCTGTCGGCATGGAATCCGGCATCCACCACCCATTCCGGCAGACAGGTCAACCCCGCCTCGTGCAGAGCCTGCATGGCTCCCTCGTAGCGGTCGCGACCGCTGGGCAAGCGCAAGTCGCCGGTGATGAGCCCGATCCGTCCATGCCCCTTCGCGACCAGGTGCGCCACTGCCAAGCGCCCACCATTCAAGTTGTCGATCTCCACAGTCGTCACATCGCCCAGCGGAGAAGGCTCGTTGAGGAACACGCAGGGCATTTCCTCTTGCTGCAGCAGCTCCTTCAGTTCGGCACTGTAGGGCACATCCAGCAGCAGCATCCCGTCCACTTTCCGGCCCGCCTCGGCGACGGTCGCCGCCAGGCCACGGTCTGTGCGGTCCCACATGAGCATCAGCCCGCGCTGGGCTTCCCGACACCATTCGGAGATCCCAGCCAACACGCGATTGGCAAAGAGTTGGGAGTACTCCGCGCCGGAATTGCAGAGCAGGACCCCAAAGGTGTTGTGGTCCTGGCGAGCAAGGGAACGTGCCGCCGCCACGGGACTGTATTGACGCTTCTCCAGCAACTTGAGGATGCGCTCACGCTTCTCCACTGCCACGGGCCCCGAGTCGTTCACCACGCGGGAGACCATGGAAATGGAGACACCGGCCTCTTTTGCGATGTCATAGATATTGGGGCGGTTGCGGGAGTTTCCGGCCATCGAGGTCGGGTTCCTTAGAGATGTGCTGGCCTGATCCTGAATCGGTGATGTCGGGATTTGACTGCAAGCGCTTTCACTCATACCTATAGACCACATTCCATGGGTACGCAAGTCATTCTCCACCAATTCTCTCACGATGCTGCCAATCCCACCTCGGGAACACCCGAGTGTGGCGCTCTGTGGCCCCCCTTCCCACCAGGACTCAACAGGACTGTAAAGTCCTACGCCTGCGGCCTGCGTGCCC
The DNA here is from genome assembly GCA_018648945.1 of Victivallales bacterium. The sequence goes on along the minus strand of JABGQJ010000394.1, from coordinate 5,138 downwards.
CGCGAGTCCGGTCTGCAGGCGAGGGCAAGGGGGACTGTCCACGCCTTTCTGCGCCATCAGGATGGCGGCTGTGTGTGGCCGCTCACCTACCGTCATTCGCGGCAAGCACGGCCTGCCTGAGGCCCCTCAACAACAGGGCACGCTGAACGAGTGCCGACGCTCCAAGCTCGCCTGCCGGGTCAAGCCGCGCCATCTTCCGCAGGCGAGTGACGAGCACTACTCCGCCCGTTTGAGCTCGATCCGGCGGATGCGGACGGGGGAATTGTCGGGACCGGCGGTAGGGTCGAGGCGAAGCGTGACGATGGTCTGCTCGCGCCAGTGCTTATGATCGCCCACGGCGAGACGGACGGTGTGCGGCTTGCCGTCTCTGGGGCAACTACCGGAGAGCGAGCGCTCGGGAGCGAAGCCGGGGGCGGCATCCGTCCCCCAGAAGACCGACACCGGGGCGGGTTCCGGACCGGGAGCGAGGGTGAGCTCGACCTCCAGCACATCGCCCGGTCGGGCGGCGACGACGAAGCCGTCGTGGGCCATGTAGGGATCACCGCCACTGGTCGTGGTCGCCAGCATGCCGTCATCCACGGCCAAGGGCATGAGATCGTGCGTGGCTTGCCAGCCCTGGACGCCCTTCTCGAAGCGGAAATCGATGGTCCGCAGGGGATCGGCAATCCACTTGCCAGCACGGGCGCGCACGCCCTCGACGACGACCCGGTACGTGCTGGACCTGGGCAGATTCAGAACCAGCATGGCTTCGGCCTGGTGCCATTCCCAGGAGTCGGCGGGGGCTGGCGCGCCGTTCACCAGCACCTGGCTGGGTTGATCGACACCAAGCAGGGCGACATCGCCGGACACGGGGGCGACGAAGCGGGCGCGGAAACTCACCAACTTCCCACGCCAAGACGCATCGCGGATCTGGGCAGTGGTGCGGAGGACGAGCTGTTGCCGGCCCTGGCGCAGGACCACGCTCTGCGGGTGGCGGCGGATACCCATGCCGAGGAGGGTCTGGTTGATGAGTGTGGTGGGGCGGAAGCAGGGCGGCGTCTGTCCATGTAGACCCTTGCGCCCCTTGATCAGGTTGATGGCGTCCGGCCACTGGGCGAGGCGGTCGCCTTCGGTGGCCTGCTGGTACATGCCGCTGACCAGGATGTTGTCGGCGACCTTCTGCCAAGGGAAGCTCTGATCGTACTCCGCCAGATCGTACAGGGCCTGAGAGTAGCACAGACCATTCCACTGCACCGCTACCGCAAACCAACTGAGGACGTAGGAGGTGGCCCCGAAGACGGGGATGGTGGTGCCCTGGACCAGGGGTTGGTCGGCTGGGGCCCAGACGTAGACGAAGGGCAGGCCGGTGCGCGCCCAGTAGATCGCCTCATCCAGATACTCGCGCTCGCCGGTGAGCCGGTACCCCGCGAGGTAGGCGTCCACAGTGCGCCCACTGGCTAGGATGTCGGGAGTGTGGGCAGGGACCTCCCAGACCTGGGCGGCACGGGGCACGCGGAACTGGCGCATGCCGGCGAGGGCCCTGAGCCCAGCTTCGCGCAGCTCGGCATTGCCACTGAGCAGGGCGGCGTCAAGCACTCGCTTGGCATTGGCTGCACTGAAACCGACCGCGCGAGCGCCCTTGGGGCCGAGCTTGCCGTAGTCCACGCCTTCCTCGGGCCAGTCGTCCGCTGCCTTCTCGCCGCCGAACACCCAGTTGCCGTCGGGTTGCTGGCGGCTGACTGCAACCAGGGCGCTGTGGACCAGATTGCGGACGCTCTCGGCCGACATGCGGTAGGCAAGGCATTCCTTGGCCTTCTGCTTGTCCCCCCCCAGAGCTTCCTGGGCCAGGGCTTGGGCCCAGGCGGCGACGGGCTTGCCCGCCAGGAACTTGGCACCCATGAGCAGTTCATACGCCGGATCAAGGGTGGGGCGGAAGCCGACGATGATGTCGCTGTACCACTTCTTCCACTTCTCGTTCCAGAGGGCCTTGTCCTTGGCATAGGCCTGTAGGCTGAAGCCGATCTCTTCGGCGGCCGTACCGCGTGGGAACGGCAAGGCGGCGGGGAAGCCATGGGCCTGGTACCAGCGATCGAGCGGCACCAGGGAATCCGTCGCGCCCGTGCTGGCCACGAGAGTTCCCTTGATGACCAGGGGCTTGCCCGCGCAATCCAGAGGTTCTTCAGCCAGGCGCGTGTTCTCGGGCAGACCGTGGTCCACACCGGGGAGCATGAGCCCGACCAGATGGCTCTTGTGCCCCTCGAACCGGTTAGGGCTGGCAAAGACCAGGCTTTGCGACCCGGCCAGCTCGTAGGATGCCTGTTTCGGCGGCGCGGGCCAATGCAGCCCCACGGCCACATCGCCGAAGCGCATGCCTGCAGCGGGGACGGTGATCTTCAGAGGGTGGGGCACATAGCGGACGCAATCGGGATGGTCGGGCTTGATGTCGAGGGCATTGGAGGACATCTCGCCGCGCACCAGCCATTCCAGGCCGGGAAGCACGGCGTCGTCCCGCTCGGCCAGGCCGTCGCCCGCGTAAAGCATGGGGCCTTCGAGAGCGAGATACTGGCCGCCATCGAGCGGCGTAGCGGTGAGTTGGTAGTCGATGGCGTCGGCATGCGCCGCCACGCGGAGTTCGCAGACGGCTTGCCAGCGGGCGTCGCCGATGACCGTTTGCCCCGTGAGGCGGAGGCTGGCCCCCTTGCGGCCCCGGATGAACGTGGTGTCGGCAAAGGCCATGGCCCCCTCCCCTTGCGGAGTCCGAAGCAGTCCGAGCCGCGGCAGGATGGCGACGGTCTGCCAACGCCGACCACGCCGGACCTGAAGCAGAGCCCCGCGCACGTTGTCGGCGATGGGGAAGATGGCCAGACGGGCCTTGTCGGAACCGATGATCTGCCAGCCAGAGGCGATCTTGACCTCCGCTGGCTTACCAGCGGTACTGGGGGGACGTCCCAGTTCGGCGGCGACCAGCTGCGTTTCCACCGGCTTGCTGTCGCCACCGGGAACGGCGCGCAGGCGCACCAAGGGCGAGATCTCCGGCACGGTGACCCGCCAGGAAGCCACGGGGGCAACCAACCCTGGGGCCAACGCGGCGGGCAGGGGCAGACGCTCGATCTTCACCCCCGCCGGGCCGGAGAATTCGCAAGGCACGGCGTGAACCATCACGTGCCCGGTGTTGCGGGCCAGCAGATCGACCTGGGTTGGCTGACCGGGGCGCACGATCAGGGCCTCGCACTGGAGGGATTGCAGGGCTGTCCCGGCTTCCAGCACCAGTTCGCCGGTGGCGGTCTTGCCGCCAGCTTGCAGGGCAAAGCGAAGCTCGTAGCTGGGTGCTGTCCGCAGGCCGAGGACAGGCAGCTTGACGGTCGTCGTTTCGTTGGCGGGCAGGACGGGGGTGGCGATGCTGACTTGCGGAGAGGCGAGGCCAGCGGGGAGAGTCATCGTCGCTTGCCCGGCGGGCATGGGTTTGCTGCCGAGGTTGCGGAGGGTGACTGCGAGATGCCCCGCGCGCCCTTCCCTGCCCTTCTCCTCAATGAACTCCAGGGCGGTAATCTGCGGCACGGCATCCACCTCGGGAACCCACTCGATCTCGTCCAGCCACAGCTCGCCCGCCGCCAACAGGCGCGCGCTCACATGCACCCAGTGCACGTCGCCGAAGTTCGTGTAGTCGTAGGCGTACTCGCCCACGTGCCATTCGCCATCTCCCACGTGGGCGCTAGGCACGCGCCAGACCGTGCGTTTGCCACCGAATTCCAGGCACTTCTCGGTCATGGGGATGATCTGCATGGCGAGCGCGCCGGGCTTCTCCTGGGCCACAGCAAAGTAGCGAAAGCGGACCGCCCCCTTGGTCTCGGCCAGCATGCTGTCCTGCCTGCCGCTGCGGAATTCCCAGGTTCGGTTCAGCCCCGTCTCGCCCTTCGTTTCGGGGCCCCGCAAGAGGCGCAGGGCACGGGTTCCGGCTGCGGCCCGTTCCGTCCGGACCGTGGTATCGCCCATCTGCTCCCAGCCGGACGCCTTGCCGTCTGCCCCGACCTTCTCAAAGCCACCATTGGTGACCGGGTTGGCCGCCTGGGCAACGGCGGCGGCAAGACAGACGAGGGACAGGATGCGCGTTCTCATAGCGGGACACTCCTGGGTTCATTCACCGAAGTGTCGCTACGGTATCCATGGCCTCAAGGCAACGCGAGCCCACTAGCACGAACTCGCACGCCGGGTCAGTCCAGGATCGCCACCAGGTACAACTCGTAGTGCAGCTCTTTCCCAGCCATCGGGTGGTTGGCATCCACTACGCAGCCGTCCTCCTCCACGGAGGTGACCAGAACCGCCATCGGCTCCTCTTCGCCCTCAGTCTGAAGCTCCAGCACATCGCCCAGAATCGGGGCCGGTTCATCGGGCAGGACGTCGTGCGGGACGAGCCCGACCAGTTCATCCAGACGAGGCCCGAATGCCTCGTCCGGCGCCAGCACCACCTGCCGGCTCTCGCCTGCCTGCATCTCCGCCAACGCTGCTTCCAGAGGGGGCAGCAGCTCGTGCTGGCCAAGGGTGAGCGTCGCGGGCGTGTCACGCCGAAGCGATTCCAGCATCATCCCGTTCTCGTCTCGACACTCGTAGGCGAAGGACACGCGAGTTCCGGCGGGCAACATGGTCATTGTCGGCGTCCTGTAAGCTACTGGATCCCGATCAGCTCGACCTCGAAGACGAGGGTCGCATTCGGGCCAATGTTCGGGGGGGCACCGGCCGGACCATAGCCCAGCTCCGGCGGGATGACAAAGCGGTAGGTCGCGCCCACCTGCATCAGTTGCACGCCTTCGGTCCAGCCCTTGATCACTCGGTTCAGCGGGAAGGTGGCGGGCTCCCCGCGCTTGTGGGAACTGTCGAACTCCGTGCCGTCGATCAGCGCGCCTTTGTAGTGCACCGTCACCGTGTCGGTGTCCGCCGGGGTCTCGCCGCCGCCCGCTTCCAGCACTTCGTACTGCAGGCCCGATTCCGTGACCGTCACGCCTTCCTTGGCTGCGTTCTCCGCGCGGAACCCGTCCCCGACCTCGATATTCTCCGACCCCTGCGCTTCGCGGCCCTGCTGGGTATGCTTCTGCACCTTCTCGTGCACTGCAGTCATCAGCTTCGTCCATTCGTCCCGCTCGATCTTCACGGGTTGGTCCTTC
>JABGQJ010000393.1 GCA_018648945.1 Victivallales bacterium | reverse complement strand
GATCACCAAGGACAATGCGGCCGTGGATCTCGGCATCTTCATGGACCCCGCCGCCCTGGATTTCCAGCTCAAGGCGGGCGTCAAGCTACCCCACGGCATCCAGGCTATCCCCTTCGCCAAGATTGGCCTCTACCTGGACGAGTTCCGCACCACCATGCCCGACAAGCACACCTACCGCTCGGCCGTTCGGGCTCGCTTCGCCAATCGCGCCGCGTTCGACGAGAAGGCTGTCTACGATCCCGCCACCATCAACGCCCTGCTCTATCCCGAGCCCTAGAAGGCCAGCCACGAAACTCACGACCCGCACGAAGGAGAGGGGGAAGAGAACTCGCGCAGAGGCGCAGGGGCGCAGAGAGGGATGGGATGGGCGGAGCTTGAAGCCAGGTGGGCGGTCGAGTCTTCCCCCGCCAGCACTCCGGGTTTCTTGGCGGGAGTGGACGGCATGGACCCTATGGACGAACATGGACGATGGACAGCATGGACAGAGGGGTAGCCCGGAACCGAGAGGACCAAAAGACCCCGTCCCCGAGCCTACCTACCTGGGGAGGGGAGTGCACGACACTTCCTTCGTGCCGGGAGAACGGCCTGCAACCAGAAGGGTGCCGGTCCGTTACTCCTCAACGGTCTCCCGGCTGATGGCCATGGCGGGGGCGGCGATGAGGAAGTAATCCAGATTCAGCCCGCCGCCGCTCACGTTGTTGAGGCGCACGCGATGGGGGCCCTTGGTCAGATGGATCAGGAACGGTTTGCCGAGTAGCGGCCATTGGAGGGTGAAGAACTGCCAGTTGTCGGTCCCATTCGACCAGCCGCCGGTGCCGGGCATCGACAGCTTGCGGAAGGATGGATGGGGGAACTCGCCGTCGATCTGCACAGAGCGGACCGTTGGACCCCCTTCGCGGCAGTACTTGAGCGCGAACTGGTAGTAGCCGCCGCGGGGGGCCTCGACCGTGTATTCCAGCCAGTGGTCGGGGTTGTTCCAGCCCGAGAACGCTTCGCCGACGCTGCCGACTTTGCTTGTGGAGATGTTGACCTTCCCCCCCGCTTGGGCGACCATGTCTTCGGCCTGCACAAGCATGCGGAAGTCGGCGGGGACGGCCGCCGCGCGTGCCTTCTTCGCCTGGAGGGCGGCGGCTTCGGTCAGTTCGGCCCGCTGCCTTTGTTCCTCGCGAACCATGGCCTCGATCTTGGCCCGTCGGATGCCGGCTTCATGTTCGGCGACGGTGGGTTGCTTGCCGCTGATGAGTTCGTAGGTGGTGTAGGCATCGGCGGTCAGCCGGGTGCTTCTTGCGCCCTTTGCGAGTGGTCTCCCTGCCAGGCGCTTGCCGGCCCGATCCATGGTGTAGGCGACTCTGCTGGCCCGCATTCCGGTGAGGGTGATCTGGGTGGTTCCTTCGCCCTGGTTGGCTAGCTGAACGAGGCCGTCCTTGACCACGCGGCAGGCAAGCAGCGTCGGGGTTTCCGAATGGATGCTGACTCCGGGGCCAGTGATCCGGGTGCCGCCAGCCATGTAGAAGCCGGTGGCATGGTTTCCCCGCAGTTGCACGGCCGCTACCCGCGCATCGGTTGTCCATTCGCCAAAGGTACGCAGCCCGCCCGAGAAGTTGGCCATCACGACTTCCTGTCCTCCTGAGGCAAGGTCAGCGACGAGCGCATAGCCGCCCGGTCTATCTGCCATCTTTCGGACGCTCTTGATGCTGCTGTCCGTGCCGGTGGAGATCGTGTCCATGACACTGCCGAAGACGGTCTCGTTGGCCCGTCGGCGAATCATCGTTGTGCCCAGCTTGCTGCCGCCCTTGGGGGTGGTGGCAAAGACGGCCTGAGTCCCGGTCTCGCCCAGGACCCGCAGGTCCACGCGGCCTTTGGGCACGGTCCAAGAGCATGCCCAGTCACCATCCGTCTTCGCCGCGAGCGGATCGGTGAAGTACGCGTAGCCCGGCTTGTCGGCGGGGTGGTCGGCCCAGGGCGCAGTCGCGACCGATTGGGTGAGCTCGCCGTGGCAGTGATAGGGCAGATCCAAGGTGTAGGGCATGCCGCTCTTGACCATGTAGATGTCGTAGAGGCGACTGCCGAACATGACCAGGGTCCGGTCCAGGGCGCAGGCAGGGATTGCCGAGTCAGAGGACGCTCGGATCACAGCCATGTCGCCGAGGGAGCCGTAGGCCTCCAAACGCCCGCCGGTCATGATCTGGTTCATGCCATTGGCCGTGACCGTGTTGTGGGCCAGGGTGTGGGAGTAGTAGCGCTTGTAGATATCGAGGCTGTACCAGGCCGACCCGGCATCGGCAAAGAGCTCCTGGCCAAGGGCGAACAGGTTGAAGTTGAGCTTGTCCGGGTGCCCGTGACTGCGGTTTGGCCCGTAGTCCATGAAGAGGTACTTGCTCTCTTCGCCTGCCCCCGTGCGGGCAATGGCAAAGCCAACCCCCGGGAAGAGGGTGGAGGGCACCGCTGGCAGATCCGCCGCATCGACGGTCGCGAAGTCGAAGGCGGGCAGGAAGAGATTGTAGACGCTCTCCAGAGAGGGAGCCACATGACGGAGGATGGCGTTGTAGGTGGTGTCGCCATAGCGGCGCCGCGCATACTGGTACAGATGCGCATCGCGCCCGAAGAGGCTGCTGCTGCCACTGTCGTGCACGGCGGGCGAGCTGCTGCCGCCGGGGTAGCAGAACCAGAGAGGGGAGTCGAAGACGAGTTTGAGGCGGCCATTGCGATAGCCATAGACGTCGATGCCGTCATGCCAGAGGATTTCCGCCATCACGAGCAGGCCGCGCATGGCCATGAACTGGTAGCCGATGGCGCCTTCGGCCCACATCCCGTCGTCGTCGATGCCCTGGTCGAGGTGATAGAAGATCCCGCCCTGCTTTTCCTCCAGATTCCGGCTGAGTCCCATGTAGCTCTTCTCGTACAGATCCTGGTCTCCGCAGACTCGGGCTGCGGTCATGACCCCCGCAGCGCAGATGGCCGACCAGTTGGTGGCGGCGCGGATGATGCTCGCCGAACGCATGATGTCCCGCGCGCAGGGCATGATGAACTTGTCTGCGATCGTTTGCCGCTCTTCGGCGGACATGGACGGGCTGTTGTAGATCAGGTCGTACCCCCAGGCGGCGGGGATGATCCAGATCGCTTCGTTCAGTCGCTGCCAGCTCCACTTTGCCGAGTCATGCACGAACTTGGGATGCTGGTGAACGGGCCAGCTCTCGTAGCGCTTGGCCAATTCCAGGAGCAGCCGTTTCGCCTCCTTCGCGTAGGCTTCGTTGCCGGACAGGGCGTAGCCAATTCCCAGGTTGCCGATGCCGACGGCGACGGCATTGTGCTGGGCCGCGACCTTGGGGTTGTCGCCCCTGTCGGGCTCATCCGGGACGACCATCTGGTCTCTGACTGCCTTCTCGCAGAAGGCGACGATCCCCTCGTAGGCCCGCTTCGCCTTGGGCAGTGTCTTGATCTGCCCCTTGATCTCCGCAATATCCTGGGCATCCCAGATCGTGCAGGGATGCTCCGTGGCTTTGCGCGGGGTGCCGATCACCTTGACCGTGGTCTGTGGGTCCAGATTCGGTGTCCGCATCACGTAGGTCGGCTGTTCCTGGGCATAGGTGGTCGGGATGGCGAAGAGCGCATCCAGATCCTCGCTGACCAACACCTGGACCTGGTTGATGGAGCCGTAGACGCGCTTTTGGTCGGTCTTGGTGTCTCGGGGGGGATAGACCGACCGGACCCGGATCGTGACCTGGTCCGCCTTGCCCGAGCAGGGGAAGAACTGCGGAGCCTTGGTTTCCTGTGTGAGCACGGCGGCGACGGGTTCCTGACCGGGGATCTCGACCGTGACGTCCTTTGCCATCGCGAAGGAGTCCTTGTAGTCCGCCGTCAGGATCCCGATCCTGGTGACGGTGAGTGGAACGGGCAGGCGAACGGTGATCCGGGCCGACGTGAGGTCGTTGATAATCGGCCCGGCTGGCCTCTGCTCATTGAGCATCTCGCCCGCCTTGTGCCAGCGGTCGTTCAGCGGCTTGGCGATGGCGCAGGTCACCTCGATCCGAGACCCGCGTGAACGCAACGCCGCGTTCTCCTCGCCGCGCAGTGCGAACACCAACGAGCCGATGAACGTGAGGAGCATGGCAGAGAGAAGGCGGTGGTGCATGGCTGGTTCCGTTCCGGTTGGGGCTGAACCACTTCTCTCCCGCCTGACTCTAGACGCTCAGCCGCCTTCCGGCAATCTCCTTCGGTGGCATGATGAGTTCGGCCGGAAGCAGGCCCTGGGATCCAAGCCTTGGGTGCGGATGCTGGATCGTTCCTGCATCGCCTACTGCTTCAGGAAGCGGAATCGCTTGAGATTGCAGACGCCGGAACCGCCCTCGAAACACCAGTAGAGCACGTGGGAGCCTTTGGGGATTCTGTCAAGCTCGAAGGTCTGGGTCTTGAACACGTGGAAGCTGCCGGTGCTCCGCCAACGAACGCTGCCGATTGCGGGGCCATCGGAGGCGCCGAGCCGAAGGCGGGCCGTTTGGTTGGCGTACTTGGGATCGATGCCGACCAGTGCTTCTATGCCCTTCACCTGGAGCGCATCGAAGTCAAAGGGGCCGAAGGAGACCCAATCGCCATTGTCACAGCGCGTGATGCTGCTTGAGACATCCACGCCCTTCTTGTCCTTGACCAATCCCACGCCGACCCAGCCATCGGGCGTGCACCGGGTGGGATGGCCAGGCACGATAACGCGGATCGTCTTGCTCACTACTGTGCTGGTCTGGGCTGTGTCGGGATCAAGGGCCAAGGCGGTGACCATAGTCTTGTCAGAGACCGGGAACGGACCGGTGTAGAGCTTCGCCTTCGGCCCGGGGATGGTTCCGTCGAGCGTGTACCGCACGACGGCAGTGCGGTTCCGCGAGGCCAGCGACACCGACTCTCCGGCGGAGACCAGCCCGTTGGCGGGGACGATGGTGGGGCGCGTCACGGGGATGGCGTGTCGATAGGAGCCCTTCCGGAGGCCAGTCGTGCGGAACGGAATGGGTTCGAATTCCGGGATCTCCGCGCGGATTCTGGAGAGGTCCTCAATGTGGAAATCCAGTGCCTCGGGCTGGGCGAATCCCGGGTCTTCCCTGGTCGCCCAATTGTCTCTTCCGGTGGCGGAGCCCCTGACGACCTGGTCGCAGCCCACGAGCACGTTGCGCTGCACGATGTTGCTGTCTAGCGGGTACTCCTCCTCGAGGATCCCCACCAGGTCGGGGTACCGCTCCCGGTAGGGCGACTGATCGATCGGTACATGCGTGGTCAGGCGGTCTTTGACGATCCCTCGTCGGAGCCAGTCGTGCCACTTCTTGGCACCCCACATACCGAACCGGACACCTCGGTTGCAGTCGACGAAGATGTTGTTGGTGATCTTGTGATAGATCCCTGCGTGGACGAAGACCGAGGCCCATCCACGTGCCCCGTAGAAGACGTTGCCATGCACCGTGACCCCGGAGGAGCCGTCGTCGAAATAGATGTCGCAGTGGCGACCGGAGAGAGGGGAGCCGTTGTGATGCCAGAAATTCCAACGGATGACATTCCCGCGTTCGGATGGATCTCGGCCCATGTAGAAGGCGCCCATGTCATCCGCATCGGTGCAGGTGCTGTGGATTTCGTTCTGCTCGATGAGATGGTCGTTTCCGTGGAGATAGATGGCGTTATTCGGTCCGTCATGGATCAGATTGTGGCGGATCTGGTTGCCGCAACCATCGATGTTGACCGCTCCCTTGTAGGAGCGATCCAGCCGGTTGAAGTGGTGGATGTGGCAGTTCTCCACCACGTTGTTCGCTGGCGTGAGGCTGACGCGGTCGCCGCCGCCGAGGCTGACGCCGCCCGCGCCCGTATTGCTGATGTCACAGCCGATGATGCGATGTCCCGTGCCCCCCTCTCGGTTGAAGGTAGGGTTTTCGTAGATGTGCTCGTGCCAGCTTCCCAGTTGGCGGCTGGCGGGAGGGCTCGTGCCTTGGTGGGCGTAGACTTCGAGAGGCTGTGTTCCCTTGCCGATGCAGACGGCCACCGAGCCCAAGTTCCGGAATGTGCAGCCGCCGATGGTATTGCGTGTTCCACGCTCGATGTAGCAACCCATTCCTCGGGAGACTTCGAAGGTCAGATCCCGGAGAGTGACATGACTGACACCTTCGAGACAGAGCATGGGTTGCTCCAGCATGGAGACCGCGATCTCGGCCTGCTCCAACGGCTTCGTTGGGTACACGTAGAGTCTGCCGGACGAGCGGTCGAGATACATCTCTCCGGGTTCGTCGATCTCCTCCAACAGATTGAGCGCATAGTAGGACAGCCACTCCTTGCCGCTCCTGATGCCGTACATGTGGGCCTGCGCCATGGCGATGGTCTGCTTCTCCGTGTCGATCTTGGCCACCTTGATGGTGTCGTCGGCGTAGCCCACGCCAAACAGCCCCGAAAGCCAGATGTCATTGGCCAGGGCCCAATGCGCGGGGCGGTCGAAGGCGTAGGTGAACGTTCCTCCCCGCTCGGAGAAGTCGCCGTTCCTCGGGATGGACCCGGGATCGAGAACCTTGCCAATGGGCACGCTCCCCTTGTTCGGCCAGCGGGCAAGATGCATGGGAGTCCCGTCGATGAACAGCTCCAGCCCTGGGTTGACGTAGGGGCGTCTGAAGCCACGGGCCCTCATGGTGCCATACTCCGTGATCCCTAGCGCTCGCAGGTCGATGACCCGGGTCTGGTCCCGTGCCTCCTCGCTGATGATACGTTGCCGAATCGCTGGGTCGGTCACCCGGCGCGCGTGTTGCGGCGCGATGATCTGTCCGCCCAGGAAGCGGACCTTGCCTCCAGGCGTCCCCCGGTAGATGATCGGGGCGTCGGGCGCGCCGGAATCCCGTTCGTCCAGTTCGAATGGAACCGTGCGCGGGTAGATGCCCGGGGAAACCCAGACCGTCACTGCCTCTTTCAGGCCATTCGCCTTGCGCCGGCGGATCTCGTCCCGTGCCTGCTCAAGGGTCGTGAAGGCTCCTCTGGCGCCCTGCCGATCGACGCGCAGTTCGAGGGCTGTTGCCGACCTGGCACCCAAGACGAGAAGCAGAGCCAACAGGATGGAATGTGGATGGCGGATATGGCTCAGCATGGTGTGTACGACTCCGAATTCACCCTATGGGTGTGGGAGAGATAGCCCCTGGCAGACACTTCGCCGCGTTCGCCTCGCCGTGCAGTGCGGGGGGCGAAGTGGACGTGTCGGGCTCAGGGCATGCGGAAGGGG
>JABGQJ010000392.1 GCA_018648945.1 Victivallales bacterium | reverse complement strand
TCGATGAGGGTGAAACGTCTGCGACCGGTCATAGTGCCACTCCTTGAGATTGCGTGTCCGCGGCGAACAGTCGACGAGCCAGAATCGGTCTGGATGCGGACCCGATATACCGAGAATAATGTGAAGAAACGGCGAAGTCAAGACATTCCGGCTCTCGCCAGCGACCCACTCGGATCTCGCCGGCCACAAGTGACCGTGGACGACCCAATTCGGCGCGGGAAACAGCCAATGGATATTGAAGTATCGAATCGCGTGGGCCATAGTACCCGTGCCACGCGATCTCCGTTGGCCAACCATGGCCCCTGGAAGGAGACCGCCGGGTGGCATGCAACTTCCGGAGGCAATCATGAAGAACGTGCTGATCCCGACCAAACTGAATCCCGTAGCCAAAGACATCCTGGAGAGCAAGGGCTACTCCGTGATTCAGGACTCGGACACATCGCTCTCTGAGCTGATCGCCCAGCACCCCGACACCGAAGCCCTGATTGTCCGCAGCGACAAGGTGACCGAACAGGTCATTGACGCCCTGCCCAAACTGGCGGTGGTGATCCGCGCCGGAGCCGGATACAACACGATCGACACCCGTCACGCCCGCCGCAAGGGCGTGGATGTGATGAATACGCCGGGGGCCAACTCCAATGGCGTGGCCGAGGAAGTCTTCGCGCTCGCCCTCGCCGCCTACCGCCGCGTCGTCGAAGGCGACACAACGCTGCGACAGGGGCTCTGGGAGAAGAAGAAGCTGATGGGCCGCGAACTGGCGGGCAAGACGCTGGGCATCGTCGGGCTGGGCAACATCGGGCAACTGGTGGCCAAACGCTCCCAGGGCTTCGGGATGGACCTCCTTGGCTATGACCCGATCATTTCCCGCGAGAGGGCCGCTGACGCTGGCGTCAAGCTGGTTTCCCTCGCTCAGCTGTTCGCCGAAGCAGACATCGTCAGCCTGCACGTGCCGGAGAACGACGAGACGAAGGGGATGGTCAACCGCACGCTTCTCGGCACGATGAAAGAGGGCGCGATGATCATCAATTGCGCTCGCGCGGGCATCATCAACGAGGACGACCTGCGGGCCGTTCGCGCGGAAAAGGGACTCCTGTTCTGCAACGATGTCTATGCCGCAGACGAAGCCGGCGAGAAGAGCGTGGCGGACATCGCCGACGTGATGCTACCCCATCTGGGTGCCAATACCGAGGAAGCCAACTTCAACGCCGCCAAACGAGCGGCGGAGCAGCTTCTCGAATACGCCGAGCAGGGCGTGACCAAGTACGTGGTGAACAAGGGCGTGCCGGACCAGCTCGACGAACGTTACCAGCGCCTGGCCTACTACATCGCCACCGTCGCAAGGCGCTATCTGGGCGATGAGAACCCGGTCGAGCAGCTGAAGTGCAGCTTCTACGGCGAGTTGCGCGACTACGCGAAGTGGTTCCTGCCCCCCATGTGCGCGGCCCTCTCCCGCGACTTTGATGTCCACCAGGATCCCGAAGAAGCCGAGGCCCACCTGGAGGCCCGTGGCATCGAGGTGGAGATTCGAGACACGGACGACGCCAAGGCCTACGGCAGCTCCATGACCGTCGATCTCGCCTGTGGCGGCGAGGAGATCCGCCGGGTCAGCGTCCGCGGCACCCTGGCCGAGAACAACCTGGTCGTCTCCCGGATCAACGACTTCGACAAACTCTACCTGGAAGCCAAGGGAAACAGCCTCGTCGTGGTCTACAAAGACCGACCCGGAGTGCTGGTGCAGCTAACCGGGGCCTGCGCCGACCTGGGGATCAACATCGAGGAAATCCGCTCCCTGCGCGATCCCAGCGAAGCCAACTCCATCGCCATCCTGCGCACCAACCTGCCGCTTCCCACCGAAGCAGTCGCCAAGATCGCCCAAGCCGTGCAACCGCAAGTCATTTTCACCCTCTCGTTGACCTAGCCCCAAGACTCATTTGCACAGTCTGCCGAACGACGGTATAGTTTGGGCCAACATAAGAGGATTACTGTCTCGTGAATGAATGCCGGAATAGCGTGGTCGTTGTACTTACTCGGGCGGCGAAGGCCGCGCCGGGGGGTTGCTGAGCTACTCGCTCGCTACGCTAACCGATACCCCTGAAGCGCAAGCGCCATCGCCGCCCCCCAGCAGCGATGGCGCTTTTTTGTTATAGGTAACCCAAGGAGATCAAGACGATGCCCGAGCAAACCGAAACTTTGCCCGCCACCAGTCGCCCGTGTGGGGCCACGCCCATGAAGGGAGCGGAGATTCTCGTCCGCGCCCTCGAGCGTGAGGGCGTCGAGGTGGTATTCGCCTACCCCGGTGGTGCCTCCATGGAGATCCACCAGTACCTCACCGAATCTCCCATCCGTTCGCTCCTGCCCCGCCATGAACAGGGCGGTGCCTTCGCGGCGGCCGGCTATTCCCGCAAGACCGGCAAAACCGGCGTCTGCCTGGCCACCAGTGGCCCCGGTGCCACCAACCTTGTCACTGGCATTGCCGATGCCTACATGGACTCGGTCCCCATGATCGCGATCACCGGCCAGGTCCCCCAAAGCCTGATCGGCAAGAGCGCCTTCCAGGAGACCGACATCATCGGCATGACGAGACCAGTCGTGAAGCACAGCTTCCTGGTGCTGGACGTCGCGGACATCCCGCGCGTGATCGCCGAGGCCTTCTATATCGCCAGCACGGGTCGCCCCGGCCCCGTCGTCATTGACCTGCCGAAGGACGTGCAGCAGGCCAGCTGCGTGCCAGAGTTTGTCGACAGCCCCAACCCGCGGGCCTACTCCGTCCCCTCGGAAGCGCCTACTCAGGCCGTGGCCGACCTGCGCGCCGCCATCGCCGAATGTGAACGTCCCTGCCTGTTTGTGGGCGGCGGCATCATCATCAGCGACGCGGCGGCCGAACTCCTGCAGTTCGCCGAGAGCTACAACATCCCCGTGGCCACTTCTCTGATGGGCATTGGCGCCTTCCCAGAGCGCCATCCCCTCTCGCTCAAGTGGCCGGGCATGCACGGCACCTACTACGCCACCTACGCGGTGAACGAAGCCGACTTGCTGATCGGCATCGGCATGCGCTACGACGACCGCGTGACTGGCCCGACCAAGACCTTTGCCGTCGGGGCCAAGATCGTCCACGTGGATATCGATCCCTCCGAGATCAACAAGAACAAGCAAGCGGACATCGCCGCAGTCTGCGATGCCAAGGTCTTCCTCAAGGCCATGTTGCCCGACCCCATCCGCCAGGACTACACCGAGTGGCACGAGCAGATCCGGACCTGGAAGGCCGAGCAACCCCTGCGCATCCCCGACTGCGACGAACTGCAGCCGCAGTACGTGATCAGCGAACTGGATCGTCTCACCAACGGCGAGGCGACCATCGTCACCGGCGTCGGCCAGCACCAGATGTGGTCCGCCCAGTTCTACCGATTCCGCGAGCCCCGCCAATTGCTCACCTCCGGTGGCCTGGGCACCATGGGCTTCGGCCTGCCTTCCGCCATCGGCGCGAAGATCGCCTGCCCGGACGAAGAAGTGATCCTGATCGATGGAGACGGCAGTTTCCAGATGAACATCCAGGAACTGGGCATGGTCCACTGCGAAGACGTGCCGGTCAAGATGATCATCCTCAACAACCAGCACCTCGGCATGGTGGCCCAGTGGGAAGACCGCTTCTACAACGGCGTGCGCGGCGACACCGTCCTCAGCAGCGGCCGCGGCAAGGCCCCCTACCCCGACTTCATCCAGATCGCCAAAGGCTATCTCGTGCCCGGACGCCACGTCTGGCAGAAGGATGAACTCGAGGATGCCATCAAGGAGATGCTGGCCAGCGACGGCCCCTTCCTCCTCGACATCCACGTGGCCTACCAGGAGCACGTGCTCCCCATGATCCCTGCCGGCGGCAGCCACAAGGACATCATGACCGACTAGCTCCAACCACGGCAGCTGACATCAACGGCGCGGTTCCCCACCAGGAGCCGCGCCGTTTCCTTTCTGCCCTGCCCAGGCCGACGGCTCCCCCTTGCCGCTCGGGCTCGCCCGGTGTATCGTCACTGCAAGCGTACGGCACGACGGTCTCTCCACCCAAGAATAGGGGAAGACAGATGGACTACGCGGAATTCAGACGAGCATCGCTGAGGACCTTCCTTGGCTTTCTAGCCCTGACCGCAGCCGTAGCCGTCGTGTCTGTGCTCAGCGGCGATTTTGGCGAGACCCAGGTCAAGGTCCTGCTGACAACCCTGACCATCTCGGCGGCCAGCATGTGTGCCATGGCCTGTGCGGCCTTCATCGAGAAGCGCAAACAAAGGGAGCTCGGCCTTGCTGGCATCTCCCTTGCCATCGTCTCTGCCTTGCTCACCATCCTTGGCATATGGTCCGAGGCCAGTTCCGAAAGATACTGGAAGCTGGTGCTCACCTTCGTTGTCTTCGCCGTCGCCTTCGCCCACGTCTTCATGCTGTTGCTGCCGAGCTTGAGTGAGCGACATTCCTGGTTCCAGGCGCTGTCATCCGTCTCGATTGCCATCCTTGCCTGCCAGATCATCTTCGCCTTCTGGGCGGAGGTGTCGGACGATTTCTACTACCGGCTGCTGGCGGTTGTCTCGATCATCGTGGCCCTGGAGACGCTCACCGTGCCAATCCTCATGAAACTGGGGCGGGGGCAGGCAACCCGAGGCCGGACCATCGTGCTGGAAGAGGTGGGGAATGGGGTCTACAAGGACTCCGCCGGGAAACTCTATACCGTGGTAGAGACGGGACCTGGGACGGAAGGGACGTAAAGGACAGAAGGGACAGCACCCGGTCCCAGCCCATTCTGCATTCTCACTTCTTCATTCTGCATTCCCCCGCCGCCAGGCGTCGAACTGCTCGACGGTGCTGAACTCCTCCACATACATGCCGCCGTCGAACTCGCAGGGCTCGCCGTCGTGGGGGTAGTTGCGGCAGAGCAAGGGGCGGTTGTCGTAGTCTTGGCACTGCCCGTCCGGCCCGAGCCGCTCGCACGGGGTGTCGAAGGCCACCAGCCAATCGCCCTCGTGGTCGATCAGGACGCGCACATTCCGGTGCAGAAGATACCAGCGAACATCGTCGAAATCCTCTTCCGTCTCGGGGATCTCGACCTCCACGGCCATGTAGCGGCAACAACGGGCACCACACTCGTCACAGGGCAAGGTCTTGGCGAATCTGAGGGCCATATCTACTCCACAAAAGGGTTGGTGCTCATGGACGGCGGGAACTGCTCGGGATCGCTCCCCCAGTCCCGGTTGGGGCGCGCTCCCATTTCGAGCCGCAGCGTGCCGCCAGTCGCGATTTCGTCGTGGCGGAACCAAGCTCGGTCGAGCGGCGTGCCGTTGACCGCCGCCCCCTGAATGTACTTGTTCTGGCGCGACGCACCGGTTGCATCGATCACCAATTCCGCGCCCGAACTCAAGCGCAAGGTGGCGCGCTCGAACACCGGGCTGCCCAGCACGTACATGGGGCGTCCCGGGGTGACTGGGTAGAAGCCCAACATGCTGAAGACAGCCCATGAAGTCAGCCCGCCGCCATCCTCATCGCCACTGATCCCCAGCGGCGTGTCGGTGTACCACAGATCAAGCAGCGAGCGGACGCGCTTGGCGGTCTTCCAGGGCGCGCCACAGTAGGCGTAGAGATAGGGCACATGCATGCTGGGCTCGTTGCCCATGGCGAACTGCCCGACGCGGCCCGTGGCATCGGGGAATTGGTTGAAGAACGCCCAGGGCGCAGTGCCGGGCCCCTCAATGAACAGCTGATCCAGCCTCTGCTCAAAGGTCTCCGGGCCGCCCATCAACTCCCTCAGCCCGGCCGGGTCATGCTGCACATCCCAGAGGTAGGTCCAGCCGTTGTTCTCGTCGAAGTAATCACGCGCCCCCTGCCCGCCTGAGAACTTGGCGTCGAAGGGCTCGATCCAGTTCCCGGAGGCATCGCGCGGGGCAAAGAAACCATGGGCGGAGTTGTAGGACTTGCGGTACCAATCGGCCCGAGCCAGGAAGAACTCGGCGTCCTCCTCCTTGCCCAGACTGCGGGCCAGTTGCGCCAGACACCAATCGTCGTAGGCGCGGGCCAAGCTCACCGCCACCGACTGGCGCTTCTCGCCCGGATTCACCGCCGCCACGGTCTCTTCGGCTCCAGGCGGCAGCCCGGGGAAGAAGCCATGCTCCTGGTAGCAGCGATCCAGCTCGGTGAGCGGTCCGGCACGCCAGGGCAGCATGGTCTCCTGCATAGCGGTCTTGCGCAGACCTTCGTAGGCCAGCTCCGCGTCAAAACCCCGCAGCCCTTTGGCCCAGGCATCGGCGAAAACGGCGGTCACATGGTGCCCGTTCATGATCGGAAAGTTGCCGTTCATCTTCGGAAAGTAGGGCATCCCGCCGCTTTCCTCGTACACCCGCAGGTAGGAGCGCAGCCGTGCGGTCTCGCGCTCGCCATCGATCAGCACGTGCAGCGGGTGCATGGCCCGGAAGGTGTCCCAGATCCAGTCATCGGTGAAGTGGGGGGAGCCGCCGTCGTCGCAGACCTTGCTCAGGTACGGGCTGTAGTAGCGCCCGTTCTCGGAGCACTCGTACATCCGTTCGCAGCAACGGTACAGGGCCGAGTAGAAGACTCGCCGCTGGGCGGGCTCGCCGCCCTCGACCGTGATCTTGCCCAGTTCCTCGTTCCAGGCATCCCGGCTGGCCCCGGCGGTCTCCTCGAAGGAGCGTCCGGCCACCTCGGCCTCCAGATTCTGCCGGGCCTGCTGCACCGACAGCCAGGAGATGCCGCTGCGCAACACCAGCGTGTCCCCCCCCGCAATCAACGCGACACGGATGCCATCGTCTTCGCCAAGACTGGTCACCTTCAGCGGCGATTCCGCGCGCAGCACGAAGTACATGCGCACATCGCCGAATGCCTCGTAGCCACCCACGGTGCGGTCGTCCAGCCGCTCGAAGCCGCAATCGCCCTGCAAGGCCAAACAGACATGGCCGCCGCCGCTCGGGAAGATGAACCGGTAGCAGGCGGCCCGCTCTGTCGTGGTCAGCTCGGCGAGGATGCCCGTGTCCTCCAACAACACACCATAGCGATAGGGAGTGCAGGTTTCGAAATCATGGTCGTACGCCGAGCGCCAGGCAGCGGGGGCGGGAGACGGTTCCCCCAATCCCGGCATCAGCCGCCCCACCGCTGGCCCGCGATGCGCCGGCAAGTTCAGGGGAAAAGAGTCGATCCGCTCCTGCTGATACCCCTTTGGCTCGCGGGCCAGACGCACCATGCCGAAGGG
>JABGQJ010000391.1 GCA_018648945.1 Victivallales bacterium | reverse complement strand
CGCCGTTCGCCGCCCCAGCCATCGAGCACCGACAGGTCAGCGCCAAAGGCATCGCCACCGAGTCTGCGCTGGGCATGCTGCCCAGAGGCGATGCCACGCATCCCACCACTGTCTCGTTCCTGCTCTTCCCGTTCCGGGGCAGTTGGGGATTCCGCTCCGCCACCAAGTCCTACTACGGCATGTTCGCCGAGGGATTCACGCCCCGGACAAAAAAGGAGGGACTGTGGGTATTCCCCGTTCCCCCAAGCCAACTGCCGCCCCATCCCGAGGACTTCGGTTTCGCCTTCTGGGAAGGCTGGTCCGACCATGCCAGGGAACAGGAGCGGGCGAGCGAACTCGGCATCGCCATCCATCCCTACACGGAAGCCTGGGGCATGCGCCAGGGATTCCCCAAGGCCGTGACCGCCGCCGACCTGCCTCCCGTCCCGGACCGGTTGGCGCAGTTGCGGCAGTGGGCCGCGACCGAGACACCTGGCAAGAAGTGGTTCGGCGCACCCCGCCACCTGGCCGCCCAAGCGGCGCTCAACTCCCTGCCCACACTTCCCGACGGCAGCCACCCCTTCACCGTGGACAAATACAGTGTCTGGAGCCATTGGTGGCGCACGAACCCGGACCCGAACCTGCCCCAGCCGAACCGCGCCACGCTCTGCTGGGACTACCGCATCGCCACCCGCCTGGCCCGGGCCGACGGGATCTACCTGGACAGCCTCAGCTACGGTTTCGCGGTGAATTACCTCAATGTCTCGCCTGCCCAGTTGGCGGTGATGACCGACCCACTCACTTTTGATCCGCACAGCGGGCAACCCGGAGCCGATGGCATACAGCACCAAGTAGCCTTTGTGCGCTGGCTGGCAAAGCGCCTGCACCCCAAGGGAAAGGTGCTCCAGGGAAACCTGTTCGGCATCGCCCATCGCTTCCACGCTCCCCTCATCGACGTCTTCGGCCGCGAGGTCGGCAGCTTTGGCGGCAAGCGCCAGATGGACACCATCCAGAGCGACGACGCCTGCTGCCTAAGCCGTTTCTACGCAAACCGACGTCCCGTCTGCAACCTACTCCAGGAAGGCAACTTCCACTCGCCCGTTCCGGAAGTGACCCGCGAGGAGATGAAGCGCTACGTCGACCACCAGATCTTCTACGCCTTCTACCCGGGCGTGGCGACCATCGGCGGGGAGGAGAAGCCCGGCTACGCGGGCTGGAAACGCTACTTCCGAGGCGACGCCCAATGTGGTCGTGACCGGGGACTCTTCAAGGAGGCCATCCCCCTGATTCGCCGTCTCAACCGCGCGGGCTGGCAACCCGAAACCGGGGCCCGGTGCGACGACCAGACGACCCTGATGGAACGCTACGGCGCGGCCCCGGACTCCGAGGTCCTCCTCACCATGCGCAACCCCACTGCCAGCCCCGTGAAGACCACTCTCCACCTGGAGGCCGGCCTCCTCGGCGGACCCATTGCCAGCCTCACCGCCGTCCGCGCGGGCAGCAAGGCCACACCTCTCGCCAGAATCAACACCTTCCTCATTCCCCTCGCCCCCTGGCAGACCGCCATCTTCCGGCTCAGATAGCTCCTGCCCCCCGACGCTACTTCAGCGGCGGGGCGTGGATGGTGATTGCCTTGAGCGCAACCGAGGCGTCGCCGGCGAGCACCAGTTCGAGGGTGTGCTCAGCGTTGGCGATGCCCTGGATGAGGGTCTGGCGGTCCTCGCAGCCGGGCTTCACGGGCTTGGGCGTGTAGGTGTCCATGCCCATTAGATAGGTCTTCCAGGTCACGTCGAAGCGTTCAGGCAGAGGCTTCTTGCGGATGCTGATCGCCTCGGCGAAGCTGAAATCGCGGGGCCGCAGTCGGATGCGGCCCGAGGTGGAGACGAAGTCGCCCGCTTGTGTGCCACTGCCGTCAGGACCCGTCTTGGAGCCCACCAGATCGAAGGCGAACTCCTTGCCGTTGGCGCTGACATCGTGCGCCGTGAGGGTCCATTCCTCGGCCTGCGGCCGGCCGCCAATGCCGATCAGCTTGAGGGCCGGACGGTAGTCGATGGGCGTCTTGGTCGGCAAGGTCGCGGCATAGGCTTCGGGAATCGCGGAGGGTGCGTTGCCATCGATGAGAACCTGGGCTTTGCCCTTGCTCGGCAAGGAAGACAAGTCCACGCGGTTGCCGGTGAAGGTGAGCCTCAACGTGCCCTTGGTGGCAACCACCCCGCCGTCCTTGCCCCGCCAGTCGCCGGTCAGCTTGATCGGCCCCCTGCCCGCCAGAGCGTCAGCGAGAGAGTATTGCTGGACACAGGGATCAAGGAGGGACTTGGCCCCCTCATGGTATTGGAGGGCAGGGGTCAGGATGTCGCCCATGAGCTTGCCGCCTTCCTTGTTCAGATGGACCACGTCCACGCAGAGATCCTCGGGCGTGCGGTTGTTCTTCGCCATGTACTCCGCCCACTTGGCGCGAAGGTCCACCATCTCGCAGTGGTATCTCTCGGCCAGCTTCAGCCGGAGCTTGCAGGCGGCCTCCCATTGCTTGGGGCCGCGCCGGTCAATGTGGTGGGTCCAGGTCAGAATCTCAGCGGTCGTCTTCTGGCGAATCCCTTTCAGAATTCCCTCGAACTCGCCGCGCTCGCCACCGTAGACGTGAAAGACCACAAGGTCCGGATAGAAGGGATAGAGATCCTGCTCGGCGGTACGGATCAGCGCCGGAGCTCCGTAGCCGCCGATGGCGCGGTTTTCCACCATCAGGTCGGCATGAGGGAACCGCTTGCGCAGATCCGCCTCGACGGCTTTCCTGGCGTAGTCCTGGCGAACGATGGACTGCCCGTAGAAGAGGATCTTCACCGGTTGCCGCTGCTCCGCCGTGCTGGTCGCCAGCAACCGCATCGTGCGTTGGACGCGGGCACCCACTGGCTCCGCCTTTGCTCCGCCCGTCAGTACCGTCATTGTCGCCACCACCTGGATTGCGTTGCGCAGTTTCATGACACCTCTGCCTAAGCTGTGAGAGCTGGGGGATGCGGTAGCCTACCTGTTCGCGGGGCCATGCTCAAGCTGGCTGGCCGGTTCTCGCATCGGAGTGCCACCTCAGCTATGGTTTGCGGGAAGCCCACGACTCGCACCAGGAAACCCGGAGAGCCCCCATGTTGCCTAGAATCCGCATCTTGCTCGTGGCCGTTGTCCTTGCTGGCAGCCTTCATGCCCAGACCGAGATTCGGCGGAGAGACTGGCGGGCTGTCCTTGGGACAACCGGCCTCACGTCCGTCCACCACGGCGACCAACTCGTCTTCCGGGCGGGCAACTACGCAGGCTACCTGCCGGGCTGGAAGGGCACAGCCTTCACCATGGCCGGCGCGACACTCGCCGTAGACGGGAGCCGGGCCAGTTGGCACAAGAACGAGGGCGGCAAGCAGGACTGCACGGTGAGCATCGAGCTCACCGAGGACGGCGTGATCTACGACGTGAAGACAACACTTGTGGCCGCCGGGCCGTCGGAGTTCGGCATCCAACTCGACCCCGACTTCGTGCGCGCAGACGAGACGGGGGTTCTAGCCTGGTGCGACGAAGTCGCGGACCGCCTTCCGTTGGGCAAACAGGTCTTTCCCACCGTGAACGTGGGGCGGCGTGTTCTCTTCGAGACCCCCAGCGCCACCATCGACATCCAAGCACGGTACACCCAACTGCAGGACCGGCGCGCCAGAGGCAACGGCATCTACTTGGTCCGGGTCTTGAGCGGCGGTGGCAATGGCCCCCGCGAAGCGGAGATGACCTTCACCATCACCCGCCGCCCCATCCCTGCGGATGAGACGGCAGGGCGCGCCACCTATCTCGCGCAAATCCCGCGCACGGAGCGGGACGTGCCACTCACCAATCAGGACTTCAATGCGGGCCTCGAGGCCTGGCATCCAGGCCGACTAGCCAGCGCCACCCCGGATGGCTACGAGGGCACGCCTGGACTGAAGATCGAGGCGAAGACAGCTCCCGACACAACCGGCCCAGTCTACGTCACCCGCTCCGTACCCGTGGTCGAGGGGGCAGAGTACCAGCTCAGCGGCATGATCCGCACTCAGGGGGTGCAAGCAGCCACCATCGGCGGCATGGTGGGCACCGGTGCCTCGGTCATCATCGAGTATGCCGACAAGCAAGGGAAGTGGTTCGCCGGCGGCGCGTATGCCAAGGGCCTTTACAACGACACGGATTGGCGGCGCGTCACCACCAAGGTCTGCCGTGCACCCATGGGGGCTGGCTCCGCCATCATCTACATCGCCCTGCGCGCCACCGGTACCGCCTGGTTCGATGACATCACGCTGAAGGAGGTCCGCCGCTTCCCCATCCTCCGTTCCCCCCTGCCCGGCGCACAAATGGCGGACAACACGCCTGCCCTCGACTGGCAGCACGACCCCCGCGATCCCATCCGCGTGGAGCTCTGCCGAACGGCTGACTTCCGGACAGGCATCCTCTCTTACGACATATCTGGCGCGCCGCCCTTCTCCCTGCCCAAGCCGTTGGCTCGTGGTGCCTGGCACTGGCGCGTGTGCCCCCCGGCCGAGGCCGCAAACTCCGCCATCTGGTCCTTCACCCAGACCGCTCCGCTGACCCAGGACTGCACGCCCCCCGTCATCTCCGCCGCCCACGCCTTCTTGCCCGAGCCACGCACACCCATCGCCATCCCGGTGACCGACAACCAAGCCGTGACCCGCGCCGAGCTCGTGATTGACGGTCGGAAGGTATCCCCAAGACTGGCTGGTGGGGAGGTCCGCTGGACGCCCGACCGGGACTGGTCAACGGGCCTGCACCACGCCGAGGTCCGCGTCTCGGATGCCGCTGGCGGGACCGCCAGCCGCATCGTCTACTACACCCACGCACGCGACCTGCCCAAGCGCGTCTGGCTGAAGGAGCGCGGGTGCCTCCTCAACGAGACCCCCGAGTTCCCCCTCGGCATGTATGGCGTGCGTCTTGAAGACATGCCCGAGATCGCCAAGGCCGGCATTGACCTGGTCCACAACTACGCCTGGGATGGCACCGGGAGTGTCGAGAGCGCCCTAGAGTACCTCACGGAGGCCCAGAAGCATGGCATGCACGCGTTCATGGGCCTCGACCGCAGACGCTTGATGGCAGACGACTTCGAGTTCGTGGCCGAACGGGTGGGCACCCTTATGCACCATCCCGGCCTCTATGCCTGGTACCTCTTCGACGAGCCCGACCTGGCCCACCAGTATCTCGCTCCCGACCGCATTCGCCGGATTCACGAGCTCATCGCCAAGCTCGACCCCTTCCACCCCATCATCCTCACCTGCGCGGGCGACACGGCCGTCCCCAAGTACCGCGACAGCGGCACGGTGTATTGGACCCAGGTCTATGGCGACACCCGCTTCGTCGCCAGACGCCTGCCCAAGAATCGCCAGGATCTGCGCCCCGAAACCGCCCACGCCGCCATCTTGCACTGCTACGACCGCGCCCAGAGCGGTGCCTTCAAGGACGGCGGGGCTGTGGATATCGCCGCCTTCCAGCCCGATGTGCCGACCCTCCGCGCCAATGCCTTCATGGCCCTGACCAAACAGAGCAGCGGCCTCCTCTGGTGGTGGTGGGGGCAAGGCGGCAGGGGCACCATGACCATCGCCCGCGCCCCCCACGTCTGGAAGGGCTTGCAGGAGATCATTGCCGAGATCCAGACGATCCGTCCCCTGCTCATGGGTGAAGGCGAGTCCCGCACGCAAATCCTCACCCCCAAGGAAGGCGTGGAGATTCACGTGTTGGAGAAACGGGTGGGCAACCGAGTCCTCCTCATCGCCGTGAACCGGGACAAGGAGGAAGTGGACATCGACCTCCCCCTCCAACTCGCTCCCGCCAATGCCGCCGGCGCGGTTCGTGTCGGGAAAGGCCCAGCGGGAACCCAAGGTGGCAAGCTCCACCGCCGCTTCCCGCCCATTGGGGTTTTGGTGGTGGAGTGGACGGTCGGCGGCTGAGAGCCGGCTGAATGCCGGCGCTCCTGGCCACGGTTCCCAGGTAGGTGCGCCGGGCCCCGGTGCACATCTTCGGGACGTCCCGCACCACCGCAAGCGGGAGAAGATGCCGGCTGGAAGCCGGCGCTCCCGGCCACGGTTCCCAGGTAGGTGCGCCGGGCCCCGGTGCACGTCTTCGGGACGTCCCGCACCACCGCAAGCGGGAGAAGATGCCGGCTGGAAGCCGGCGCTCCCGGCCACCGTTCCCAGGTAGGTGCGCCGGGCCCCGGTGCACGTCCTCGGGACGTCCCGCGCCACCGCAAGCGGGAGAAGATGCCGGCTGGAAGCCGGCGCTTCCGGCGGTGCCCCGCTAGTAGTAGTCGTCCGACACGCTGAAGGAGTACCAGTGTGCGCTCATCCGGGAGAGTCTATACCCAGCGCGCCCGAAAGGAGAGCCCTCGGGATTGGGCCGGTAGGCGAACCCATAGTGCATGCCATCGGGGCCGAGGGTGAAGCCAGCGCCAGTTCGGAAGAACACCCCACCACGTGGGTCGATGGCATAGCGATCCACCTTCCACGCACCAATTCTCCGGTTCAGCTTCAGTCTGCCACCCGTGTCACCTGACCGCTGCAAGGACTCGCGCGCGGACCGGAACGAGCGCAAACTGGCCCAGAAGGCGACACGCCGAGGCAGACCGGACACGGCAAGAATCGCGCACACCGCAAGCACGCTCGCGGGCAGGACGAGCCGGCGCAGGGACTCGATGGCTCGATGCAGGTCTCTCCAGATCCAGAACCTGTAGGCGAAGGAGCCGAGCATCAGAGCTGCAACGAAGGGCGCGCTCAGGATGGCCACAAACAGGGCCAAGTGAGCCGCGGCGCCTGGGTAGACATTGAAGGCGACCAGGCCGGCCCCCAAGAGGATGGAGGCACCGAGGATCATGGGCGATTGCCGTACCATCATCGCGCCGGACACGAAGGCTGCCGCCCGTCTCAACCAGGATCTGCGGCGTTCATCTATTTGCTGTGATGCTGACATTCCCGTCCTCTGAACAGTCGGTTACTCCGCGGAAGTCAGCGGGAAAGGCGATAGGCCGGGGTGGGCCCGGTTGTCCTTCATGTGGGATCAACCACTCGGCCCACGAACAGAATGGCATCTGTTTCGGTATCCACGATCAGGAACAGGAAGGGGTGGTTGGCTTCGAAACGGATGACGTCGCCTGCCGCCCTGTCCTGGACCTCGACGGCGGTGGCGGCGGCGGCTTCGCTTCCCTCCTCGTTCACTTCGAGGAAGGCCTTGTGCATGATCTGCGCGATCCAGATCCGTCCCAGTTCATCGGC
>JABGQJ010000390.1 GCA_018648945.1 Victivallales bacterium | reverse complement strand
TGCACATTGCCGGAAGACTCGCCCTTAACCCAGAGCTTCTGGCGGGACCGGGTCCAGTAGGTGGCTTTGCCGGTCTCGAGAGTGAGCTTCCAGGACTCTTCGTTGATGTAGGCGAGCATCAGCACGTCGCCGGTCTCGTAGTCCTGGGCAATGGCCGGGATCAGGCCATCTTCGCTTTTCGAGAAGTCTAGTTGGACCATGGTTTCACTCCTGTTGGGTTGGGGGAATGGAATGCTGGAATGCTGGGAAAGCATAGGGAAGAAGCCACACGAGACTGCACAGGACCACTCGGCAGACCCGATCCGTCCGGTTCTCCTCCCATCATTCCATCATTCCATTCCCAGGAACTTGTCTGCTTCGTTGGCGGCCATGACACCGTAGTTCACGGTGCCGAGCCAGCCGGACATGATGATACCGACCGAGCCGGTGTGGAAGAGCCCCGCGATCTGCTCGTGCAGGTTCATGCTGTAGCGGAGGCCGTCGAACTTGGTACCGAAGGACGCCCCGCCCCGGTGCAGCGTGTAGCGCTGGAAGGTCTTGGGCGTGGCAGCCTCGGTGTAGTCGCAGATCGCGCGGATATTGGGGACGTAGGTCTCGAGGGCGTCGAGAGTGTCCTCGATCAGCGCCGCCTTGGCGGCCTTGTACTCCTCGGGGGAGTAGTCGGCCCAGTCGTCGTACCAGCCATTCATGGAGGCGACGATCGTGTACTTGTCCGTGCCGGGGCGGATTGAAGGGTAGTAGACAGAATAGGTGCGGCTGGTGACGTCCTTGGCACAGATGGCGGTGGAGTCGAACACGGGATGGGTGGAGGTGAAGAGCAGGTCGCCAATGTCCTCCAGCTTCTCGCCGGGGCGGATGCCCATGTAGACCTGCGAGGAGCTGTTGCTGACGCGCACCTTCTGAAAGCCGGCCAAGTACTCGGCGTTGAAGTGGTCCGTGCCGACCAGATCCTCCACCGTGTTCAGCAGGCTGCCGTTGGAGATCACAACCTTGGCCGCGATCTCCTGGCCGTTGACCACGGCGCCGCGCACCTGGCCACCCTCCACGATCACCTTCTCGACCAGGGCCCGGGTCTGGATATCAACTCCGTTACCGCGCAACTCCTCGGCCATCATGTCGAGCATCAGATCCGTGCCACCAATAAAGGTGTAGACGCCCTTGCTCATGAAGTTGCTGAAAACGATGCCGTAGCTGATGGCAGGCTCGTCAAGGGTGGAGCCATTGGCGTAGGTGATTGGCTCCATAAGCAGCCGCCACACGTCCAGCCGGTCCGGGAAATGCCGCTGGAACAGCTCGCGGGTGGTGGTGGACTGCTCGTCGTAGTAGTTCATCGCCTTAAGCTCGGCGAAGAAGCCGTCCACCTGCTCAGGCGAAACGCGAAAGGTCTCGACCAGATGCCGGGTGAAATCCTTGGTGTCGAAGGTGGTGGTGAGCTGGAACTGCGGATTGTCGAAGACGATCTTCCGGACCTGTTTCACACGTTCGGCGAAGGGCTTGCCCCAGTACTTGCGGAAGCTCTTCTTCATGCCGATGGGGAAACCGTGGAGCGCCACGTCGAAGATATGGTGCTTCCGACGAAAGTAGGTCGCCAGGCCACCGAGCTGGAAGTGCTGTTCGGCCAGAAGTACCCGGTGGCCGCTCCGGGCCATGATGTTGGCGGCCGTCAGGCCACCCAAGCCGCTGCCGACGACGACGACGTCGTAGTTGTCCTTCATGCGCAATCTGCCTACTGACACATACGTATAGTGAATAGCCGGGTACTATAGCGCCAGCCCGTGCTCCCGTCACGGGAGGCGTCAGCGGCCGCCATTCCGCATGGCGGCGATTTGGGGGAGTATGGTACTGCAGTTGCATGGTTCATCTGACTGAGGAAGCCTCCATGGGCGAATCCGCTCCCACAATCTGGATCGTTGCCGGCGAGACCTCGGGCGATGGCTATGGCGCCCGGCTGGCGCATGAAATGCGTGCCCTGTGCCCGGATGTCTGTCTCAAGGGCATGGGCGGGCCAGCGATGCGGGAGGCCGGGGTGGAGATCATGGTGGACTCCAGCGAACTGGGCGTGATGGGGCTAGTGGAGGTCTTCAAGATCCTGCGCCGAATCATCGGGATCTTCCGGGGCCTGGTGAAGCGAGCCAGCGAGGAACGCCCGGACACGGTGGTCCTCATCGACTACCCGGGCTTCAACCTGCGACTGGCGCGCAAGCTCCACGCGCTCGGCATTCGGGTCGTCTACTACGTGAGCCCCCAGGTCTGGGCCTGGAAGAAGGGACGCATCCCCAAGATCGCCGCCACCGTGGACCGCCTGATGGTCATTTTCCCCTTCGAGCCGGCGGTCTACGAGGGCACGGGGCTCGATGTGCAGTTCGTCGGGCACCCCCTGCTGGAGATCCTGGCGGAAGAGCGGGACGCGACGATCACGCGGGATCCCAACACCATGCTCCTGCTGCCGGGCAGCCGCCGGGGCGAGATCGACCACCTGCTGCCCACCATCGCCGCGACCGCCTGCCTCCTGGCCAAGGAGAGGCCGCACCTTCGCTTCGTGATGCCACTGCCTCGGCAGAGCATTGCCGACTACGCGTCCCGCTGCCTGGAAGCCTTGCCGAACCGGCCCGAGATCGAGATTGAGATCGGCAATGCCAGGCACTGGATGCAGCAGGCCGGCACGGGCCTGGCGACCAGTGGCACGGTGACGGTGGAAGCCGCCATTCTCGGCCTGCCTCTGGTCAGCGTGTATCGCGTCCATCCGTTGACCTACCTGCTGGCGGCGGTGATCATCCGGTTGCCCTATTTCACGATGGTCAACCTGATCGCCGGGCGCCAGCTGTTCCCAGAGCTTCTCCAGGGCGAGTTCACGCCAGAGAACGCCCTCGACGCCCTGCGCCCACTCCTGCCAGACGGAGAGAAGCGCGCCGACGTCGAGCAAGGCATGCGCGACATGGTCGCCGCCTTGGGGGGTACCCTCCCCGCCAGCCGGCGCGCTGCCCTGTCTGTCCTGGAGGTCGCCACCCGCGAGGCGTAACCGGTCAGTGTGCCTCCGGGAGGTCGAGTTTCGGTCGGGTGAGCCGATTCTTCAGGTGAAGCCAGCGATTGCGCCACAGGTTGCGCTTGCTGAGGCGCTTGACGATGGGCGCGATCTCCGCCTGGTCCATGCAAAGCCGGTCGCACATGTGGGCGAGAGACTCTTGGGGCGGCTGATCGGGCGGGGGCTCGGTCCCCAGGCGCGCCATGGCCTTTTCGCGGGTCATGCGCCCTTCGCGAATCATGACGCCGAGTTCGAAGCAGAGAATCGAGTGCTGGAACACTTGGTGATGCAGGTAGCCGGCTGCCTCATGCACCGCGCAATCCGCATGGGTCAGCAGTTGGCGGTCCTCGGGACGCGTCCACCCCAGTTCGCTCTCAAGCTCTCCCATCATTGCCTTCTCGTCGTAAGCCTGGTAGAGAAAGTAGCCGATGAACTCGGGTAGCTTCTCCGCCCGCTCGATGGTGCCTGGTGGCGGGAAGAACTCCTCCAGGAAACGGGCCCGCAGGGTATCGTCCTTGATGGCGAGCGAGATGAAGTACTCCAGTCGCTGTCGAGCGTCGAGCGTAGCGGCCAGATTCGCCGCGTGGTTGTAGGGAGACAAATTGAGTTTCACAAACGGCAGGAATGCGTCGGGACTCCCCGCCAGCAGTTCCCGGAACATCTGCGAACGGCTGCGCCCGTGGACCACGAGGGGGATGTTGCGCTCGAACGCCAGCTTGTAGGACAGAGCGTACGATGAGTAGGAGCAACCGGGACACGGCTTGCCAAACCAGCGCACAGCCTCCGCGTAGAACTGCCGGTGGAGATCCCAGTCCACCTCATGGAAGAAGTGGTCGATCCCGAGCTGGTCGATCAGGAGCTGGATATTGTCTCGCGCGTAGTCGGTGAGAAACCCATTGTCGAAGGTGAACCCAAGGACACGGAGTCCCTGTTTCCTGGCCAATTCCAGGGCAATCCAAGAGCTGTCCTTGCCCCCGCTCATGCCCACGAGGCAGTCGTATTCCGCTCCCCCCTCCCGGGCGGCGGCCAGTCGGTCGTCCCGCAACCGCCCCAGCGTCTCGAAATCACGCAGGCGCGGCTCAAGCTCTTCATAGGTGCGACAGTAGTTGCAGACGCCCTCCCTGTCGAAGCGTATGTTCCGGTAGTTCGCGGGCAGAACACAACGAGTGCATCGTTTCATTGGGGCCGCTCCTTTCCTGCGTTATCGCTCGATATGGCTGCGTCTGCTCGGGACCGCCGACGGCGCAAGGCCTGCCGGTACTGCTGGACATGGTCTGGGCCGGGGAACCGATTGGTCTCGTCAACAGGCACGTTCGGCAAGGGCTCAAAGCCTGGCTGCACAAGCTGGTCGGCGGCGGCCCAGAACAGCTCGGGCGCATCACGCATGATATGGCGCATCACTCTCGGGTACGCCCAGGCGCCGTCGATATCATCGAAGGCGCGCTGTCGAATGATGCCCCCGGTATCCACGCCCTCATCTACCAGATGGATGGTCAAGCCGTAGGACGGCGGTTCGGCGGCATGTGCCCACCAGCCCGCCAACCGACCGCGGAAACGGGGCAACAATGACGCATGGCGGTTAAGGAAACCGTACGTCGGGATCGACAGCACTTCGGGTTTCAGCAGCTTCTCCGATTGGTTCAGGACCGCGTCGGGCGCCACCTCGCGCAGCAGACGGTGAAACTCGGTGCCGTTCGGGTTCCCCACCGCATAGACCGGGATTCCCGCCTTGCAGGCCGTGCCCGCCACCGAGAACCGACTGCGCCGACCAAGCAGGCGCAGATTCAGCCGCCGCCACAAGGCCCAGAGGAAGCCCGCGGACTCCAAGATGCGCCAGAGCAACCACAGCGATCCAGCGCGACGTTTCTCCCCAGCGCTACGCGAGCCGCAGGTGAATACCGCCACGATCCGCTCCGGGTGCAGGCGAATCACGTCGCAGAGAAACGGCCCGAGAAACACAGGCTCCTCCTGGCACAGAATCGCGAGCTTGATCATGAGAGGACCTCCACGGTTCCCGCGCCACCATCCAGCCGAAGCGATGCCCCAGTGCGTATGTGGTCCGTAGCATTCTCCACCCCCACCACACAGGGAATCCCCATCTCCCGAGCCACGATGGCCGAATGCGACAACATGCTGCCTCGCTCCACCACCAATCCGCCAATGTTCGGAAACAGCACCACCCAGCCAGGATCAGTCTGGCGGGTCACCAGAATCTCCCCGGACAGACGTACCGTGGCATCGGGCTCGAATAGGACAATGGCATTCGCCTCGACGATGCCGGGACATGCGCCAAGCCCCTGCAATGCTCCCTCGGAAGGGGCAACGCTCTTCTGCGCGGCGAGAGCATTCCCCGCATACGGACTGCCATGGGTCACGATATGATCGGGGGGTTGGGGCAACGTCTCGTACCGTCCGTATTCCCGTCGCCGATGCTCCACCAAGTCCCGCAAGTTCGTACTAGGGGAAACACCATGGACAAAGGCGCGGATCTCGCTCAGCTCAAGCAGGAAGATATCCTCGGTGCAGTCGAGAATCCGCTGCCGGGACCAGTTCGCCCCGATACTCCGCATCAGGCGGCGGACCAAGGCAAAGGCGCGGGTCCGGGCCAGACGCTGGTTTTCGCGGTTCCGGATGGCCGCGCGCGCATGCCGCAACACCCAGCGATATACCGGCAGCTTCGGCACGCCAAACCGCGTGAAACGCCGCCGCAGATGCGTCCGGACCCTCTCCTCGGCCTCCTGGCAGAGCTCACTCTTCGCCCCGCTCGGCGTCGCATCCCGCAGCACGGGTTGGCGTAGGTAGTTTTGCAGCATGGCAATGCAGAATCGCGGGTCATCTCGCATGGAGGTCGATTCGAGCTTCAGCTCGGCAACACAGCGGTCCCCGAATCGGTCGAGATAGCCTTCAAGCAGCGGTGCGAATTCCGCATGAGCCCGCAACATGCCCAGAGCCACTTCCGGAGCCGCTTCCATGAACTGTTTGGCGAACTCCGCGTCGGAGTTCCGCATCCGCACAGCCAGGGCCACGAGCTGGTCGCTGACTTCCGTGCTCTCGATGTCCCCCTGCCCGGAAACCAGCGCGTTGTGCAGTCCCCCCGCCGGATCGACACCCCACGAAACAGTGAGCTTCTTGAGCAGCCCGTAGAAGATCATGGCGGAAAAATCGTTGACGATGGGTGCCCGCCAGCGCCACAGGATCTTCTGCTCGAGCTCGGCGAAGATCTCCAGGCAACGGTGCGGAGGCAACGACTCGATCTCCAATTTCCGGTAGTGCTGATAGATCGCGTCGAACTCGGCATGGAAGCGTGCGATCATCGCCGGCAGTCGCCACTGCAGACGCACTGCATTGAGCCCAACCTTGAGGACTCGCGGGAATTCCACCAACCAGCGCCGCGCCCAAGAGGGTTCGGGCGCGTCCGTCGCGTTCTCGCCTTCGGCGACCCCCATCATGCCTTCCATGAACCCCTTGTTCCAGCGGAAGCCGGGCAGAAGGCTCACAAGCTGATACCAGTTCATCAGATTGTAGTAGACCCGCCCGTTGATCAGCGCGAGCATGTGGTCCAGCATCTGTGCGTGCTCCCGGACCTCTCGCTGGGAGAGCCCGAGCAACTGGCAGAACTGGGTGTAGACCGCGTGGTAGGCGATGCGAATGAAGGAGAACGTGAGGGGTTGGGTGATGCCTGGATAGCTCTCGACGATGTTCGAGTTGTCCCACACCTGCCGGTTCCCGTCGCCCTCGCGCGCCTGGGGTTCGAAGGCGGTAACCGGGCGAGCCTGCAGGAAGAACAGTTCGCCATCCGCCACCGCGAACTCGATATCCAGGGGCCGCCCCGCCGCGCATTCGGCCGCCACCGAATGGCGCGCCAGATCCGCAAGCTGTCCGGCATCCAGGCTCGGAGCGTGACGCATCTCCTCAGGCACAGGTTCGAGTCGCGTACCTCCCTCGGCAATCGGCACGATGCGTTCGGCCTTGTCCGCGAGCGTGCTTCCCAACAGGTTGCCGGCGCGACCGAGGACAAACGTGTCGGCACACAGGGCGCCGGAAACCAATCCCTCGCCCAACCCCCAGACCGAACTTGCCAGCAACTCGTCGGCACGCCCACTGGCCGGATTGACCGTGAATAGCACGCCGGCTGCGGTGGGCAGAACCATGTGTTGGAGGACCACGGCCATGCCAGCGAGTTCGGCCTCACCTGCTTGGGCGCGATACACCTTGGCCCGCTCCCCATGAAGCGAGTCCCAG
>JABGQJ010000039.1 GCA_018648945.1 Victivallales bacterium | reverse complement strand
CCTTGCGGACAAGTTTGTAGGGTTTGCCGTTCTTGGCCTTGAGTTCGGTGACGCGCATGGAGGTCATGAACTCCCTGATCATCGCCTTCTCCTCTTCGCGATGGGCGATGGGCAGGGCCAGGGCGAGCTGCTCCTTGAGGTCGGCTTCGGTCTTGGGCGCAAGGCACACCAACCGCACATAGCCCCGGATGGCCAGGATGTGGTGGGGTTCGGGCTTGGCTCCCTTGGCAAATCCGAGCAACGCGGCAGTTGGCGCGCTATCGGGCCATTCCATGAGGGCCTTGACGGCAGCGTAGCGGATGGCCTCGTCAGGGTCGTTCAGCGCCGCTTGGATGGCGGCGAGGGAAGAGGCGACAGGGAACTTGCCAGCCAGCGAGATCGCGGTGGCTTTGGCTGGCCCCGTGGTCTTGCCGAGAGTCGCGACGACGAGTTCATCGCGGGCCTTGGCGTCGGTCTTGCCGGCGATGATGGCCAGGGCGAGTTCGGCATCGCGCAGTTCGCCGCGGTCGGTGGTGCCGGGCAGGAGACCGAGAAGGAGGGCCAGTTGAGCCTTGTCCCCGGGCGTCAGATCCCGCAGGGCCTTCCAGCACTCTCGACTGAGCTTGCTGTCGGCACGGCTGGCGATGGTATCGGCGAGAGCGGGGATGGCGGCGGCGCAACCACGGGTGGCCAGGGCGCTCACGGCCACTTGCTTCGCGGGGACGTCGGCATTGCCCTTGAGCAAGGCGATGAGAGCCGTATCGGCCGCCGGGTCCGGGAGACGAGCCAGGGCGCCCTGGGCCAGCCCGGCTTCCCTGCCTTTGGCAGTGGCAAGCGGGAGAAGCGCGGTCACGGATGCCGCGTTGCCCAACAGGCCGACGGCCCGAATGGCGGCGGCACGCTGGGGACCGGCAGCGACAAGGAGTTGCTGGAGGGAAGCAGCGGCGGTGCGGTCGCCGCGGGCGGCGAGGGCGGGGACCAAGACCGCCTTGCCTTCGGCGGGAAGCGTCTGAATGCTGCCACAGAGCTTGGCGGTGGTGGCCGTGCCACCGGGAAGACCGGGGACGAGTTGGCCGCCCAGAGCGCGCAGAGCGGCATCTTGCATGGCCAGGAGGGAGAGGGCCACATCCACGCCTCTATCGCCGCGAATCTGGCAGAGCAGACCATAGGCACCGAGGCGGATACGGGGGGCGTTCTTGGGAGCGGTGAGGCCCGCCAGCAGGGCTTCGGCAGTGGCCGGGTCGGCGCTCTTGGCGCAATCGAGCAAAGCCTGGGCTTGGTTCACGGCCAACGCTTGGGGGACGGTGGCGGCTTGGATGGCCTTGGTGGCTTCCTTGCCGCCAGACCTGCCGAGAGCGGCGAGAGCGTGGCCGACCAGGGCTTGGTCGGCGTCTTTCAGGAAGGGGACGAGCAGGCCGATAGCAGCCTGGTCCTGCCGTTCGACCAACCCGTTCATGATCCCGCCCTTGGCCGAGGCCGACAGTTTCAGAGCCAAGCCAGCACGCAGGGCTCCGCCCGCCGCATCGCCGGGGATGGCAGTGAGGGCAACACAAGCACGGCTGCTGAGACGGGGCATGGCCAGGGCCTTGGCGAGAGCGGGAATGGCCTTGGGCGAACCGACTCGGAGCAGAAAACGACAGGCGAAGTCCTTCGCGTCGATGGTCACCTTGGGGTCGCCGAGAAGGTCGAGCATCTTGGCTTCGAGGTCGCTGCGAGTGGCTGCATCGGCATTGCGGGCCTGGTTCTCCAAGGCGATCAACGGAGCGCGGCTGTCGCCGACGGCGTAGGTGCGAAGGGCGTTCCTGGCCTGTTCGGCCTTGTGCCTGGCTTCCTCTTCAGGCCCCATGGCCTTGCTGATCGTGAGTACGTCCTCGACCCACACGTTACGGAAACGGACGGGGTTGCCGTGGTCCTGGAGCTTGATGGAGCCCGGTTTGGGGCCCTCGGCGCGACCGGCACCAGTCTTGTTCGGGATGGAGAAGTTGTCGTGGATGAGCGTGCCGTTGTGGCTGACTGAGAGGCGGGCATTCTCGGTCTTCTTGCCGTCCTTGCCCCAGCGGGGGCTACGGAAGACGAGGTCGTAGCTCTGCCACTGACCAGCTGGGCGGCTGGCGTTCCGGGCCGGCGCTTGGGTCCGATAGATCGCCCCGCACTCGTTCTTGGCGAGGGGCTGGCCGTGGGAGTTGAGGATCTGAAGCTCGTAGCGGTGCTGGATGTAGATGCCGCTGTTGCCATCGTCCTGGGAGTGCTTGGCTTTGCCGTTCACATTGAACTCGGCGTGCATGCGGAAGTCGCGGAACTCCTTGCGGGTCGTCACGCTCCCCGTGCCGGGGACGATCTCCATGACGCCATCGGTCAGCTTCCAGGGGAAGGGGCCGGAGACCTTTTTCTCGCCGCGAAGACCGGTGACGCTGCCATCGGCGGCAACCAGCACGGCGGCGTCGGCGGGGGGCTTGGCGCCCATCTTCTCGGCCGGATCGCCGAGATGGTCGCGGGTGGTGCCGCCATCGCCCAGATCCTGGATGCGGATCTTGCGCCAGCGGATCTGCATGGGCTTGGCTTTGCCGGTGGCGTGAACTTGGAGAGCAATGACGCCCTTGAGGGTCAGCCCGTCGGTCAGGTCGGAGACCGGCACCCCGTTCACCCAGGTGCGGATGCGGTCGTTGATCGCCTCGACGCGGAAGTGATTCCAGGCGGCCTTCTTGAACGCATTCTTGGCGGCTTCGGCGGCCTTCTTGTCCTTGATCTTGGTGATGTTGTACATCCAGCCGCGCCGGGCCTCGTCGAAGATGCCACCGGTCCAGGCGCGCCCCGAGGGGTCGATCTCGACCTGGTAGCCATGAACGCGCCCCCCCTTGATCTTGGGGTCGTAGAGGCTACGGATCTGCACGCCGGAGTTCATGCCTTCGGGGACCTTGAACTCCAGCTCCAGGATGAAGTTGGCGTAGCGCTTCTCGGCCAGCAGGAAGCTGTTCGGCGTCTTCGCCTTGGTAGTCCCGACGATGCAGCCATCCTCGACCGTGTACGGAGCCTTGCCGTTGACGTGGACCGCCTGCACCCACCCCTTGAGCGTCTCGCCGTCGAACAGAGGGGTCCAGTCGGCGGCGGCAAGACTGCAGGCAATCAACAGGCAGAGGGAGACAACACGGCGCATAGGACGCTCCTTAACGCATTGGCGAGGAGGCACAAGGCCTCCGCATTCCCTGTCAACGCACGCGGACAGGGGGAATTGTGGACGGGCAGGGATCAGCCAAACCGGCCGCAGCATTTCTTGTACTTCTTGCCGCTCCCGCAGGGGCAGGGGTCATTCCGGCCAACCTTGGCCTGTTGGCGACGGATGGTCACGCCGTGGGGCATGCCCTCCTCGTGCTCCTCGGGAGAGTTCTCGGGGATGCCGCCAAACTGGTCGAGCTGGGCGTGTTCCGCCCGCTGATTCTCGGCGGGGAACATGCTTTCGTAGGTGGCCACGGTATGGACGCGGAAGATGCCGCTGCAGATGTCGTCCTTGATGCTGTCCATCAGTTCCGAGAACAGCCCGTAGGCCTCCTGCTTGTACTCCACGAGTGGGTCGCGCTGGCCGTAGCTGCGCAACTGCACGCCCTGGCGCAGATCGTCCATGCCGTACAGATGCTGCTGGTAGAGCGTGTCGATGGCCTGGAGCATGATGGTGCGTTCGAGTTCCCGCAGGACATCGGGCTGCTCGTGCGCCTCCTTCATGCTGCGGTACGCCCCATCCACGCGGTCCACGACGGCGGCGACGAGCGCGCTGGGCTCCTCGGTATCGAACACCTCCGGCGTGAAACCGATCGGAAACACCCGGGCAAGCCAGGTGCGCAGGGCGGAGAAGTCGGGCTCCTCGTGACGCTCAGCCAACTCGACGGCGCCTTCCACCCGCTCGGAAACAGCCGTGTAGACAAAGTCGAAGATCATGTCCCGCGGGTTGTCGCAGGTGAGAATCTGGCGCCGTAGGCGGTAGATCTCGGAGCGCTGGTTGTTCATCACGTCATCGTACTGCAGGGTGCGCTTGCGCATGGAGAAGTGCTGCTGCTCGACTCGCCGCTGGGCCTGCTCGATGGAGCGGTTGAGCCAGCGATGGGAAAGATCCTCGCCCTCTTCGAGGCCCACCCACTTCTCCATGAAGCCAGTGATGCGGTCCGAGCCGAAGAGGCGCATAAGGTTGTCTTCAAGCGAGATGTAGAAACGGGATGAGCCGGGGTCTCCCTGGCGGCCGCAGCGACCCCGGAGCTGGCGGTCGATGCGACGGGCGTCGTGGCGGGCGCTGCCGATGACGTGCAGACCGCAGGGATGGTCGATCAGGAGTTGCCGGAGGGCGGTGCCCGCCGGGGGCTTCTCCGGCAGGTCGAGCAATGCCAGATCCTTCTCGTCGAGAGCGTTTTCTAGAGCTTTGCTCTTGTCCTCGATCAGGGCGCGCTGCATGTAGACCACTCCGGGGCCAAGCTTGATGTCGGTACCGCGTCCGGCCATGTTCGTGGCGATGGTGACGGCGCCGGGCTGCCCGGCGCGGGCCACGATTTCTGCCTCGCTCTGGTGATGCTTGGCGTTGAGCACGGTGTGCGGAATCTTGCGCCGCTGGAGCATCCGGCTGAGCACTTCGGAGACATCCACGGACACGGTACCGACCAGAACGGGTTGGCCGTGCCGGTGGCACTCGCTCACCTCGTCGATGAGGGCGCTGTATTTCTCCCGCATCGTCTTGTATACCCGATCGTCGCCGTCCACCCGTCGGCAAGGACGGTTGGTGGGCACAACGAGAACGTCGAGATTGTAGATTTCCTTGAATTCGGCGGCCTCGGTCTCCGCCGTGCCGGTCATGCCCGCCAGCTTGTCGTACATGCGGAAGTAGTTCTGGATGGTGACCGAGGCGAGGGTCTGGGTCTCGCGCTCGATGGTCACGCTCTCCTTCGCCTCGAGAGCCTGGTGGAGCCCTTCGCTGAAGCGGCGTCCGGGCATGGGACGGCCGGTGAACTCATCAACGATGATCACCTTGTTCTCCTGCACGACGTACTGGACGTCCTTCTCGAAGAGGCAGTAGGCCCGCAGCAGCTGGGAGATGTTGTGGATGGTCTCGCTCTGGGTCTCGGCCCGGTCCTGAGCCACCTGGCGGGCCTTGACCCGGGCCTCCTCGTCCATGGCGGGATCCGCGTCGATGGCGGAGAACTGGGTGGGAAGGTCGGGAATGACGAAGGCATCGGGATCGTCTGGACGCAGGAACTTGCGCCCCATTTCGCTGAGTTCGGCCTCGCTCCCCCGCTCGTCCATGGCGAAGTAGAGGGTTTCCTTCACTTGCTGAAGCATGCCGCGGTTGTTGTCGCTGTGGACCTCGGCATCCTTGCGCTCCAGGCCCCGGCGGATGCTGGGATCCTCCAGCAGGCGCATCAGCAGGCGGTGCTTGGGCATGGTCATGCGCACCTGGTTGAGCTTCAGGAACGCCTCGTCCTGCTCCTCGGGGGTGGCATCGGGGTTGGCCAGGACCGTCTTTGCCTCGTTGGCCAGGCGGTTGGAGAGCATGGACTGCTTGCGGTACAGCTCGGCCACCAGGGGTTTGAGCTGGTCATACCGATGGGTCGAGACGGAGGCCGGGCCGGAGATGATCAGCGGGGTCCTCGCTTCGTCGATCAGGATGCTGTCAATCTCGTCGATGATCGCGTAGTAGTAGTCGCGCTGGACCATTTCCTCCTTGGACATGGCCATCCCCATGTCGCGGAGATAGTCGAAGCCAAACTCGCTGTTGGTTCCGTAGGTGATGTCGCAGGCGTACTGCTCGCGGCGCTCGGGGGGGCGCATCTCGTTCTGGATGCAGCCCACGGTCAACCCGAGGAAGCGGAACACCGCGCCCATCCACTCGGAATCGCGCAGGGCCAGGTAGTCGTTGACCGTGACCAACTGGCAGTTCTTTCCGGTGAGGGCGTTCAGGTACAGCGGCATGGTGGCCACCAGGGTCTTGCCCTCGCCCGTGGCCATCTCCGCGATGCTGCCGCGATGCAGGCCAATGGCGCCGGCAATCTGCACGTCAAAGGGGATCATCTCCCAGAGCAGCGCGTGCCCCGTCACGTCCACTTCCCGACCGCAGAGCCGACGGCAGGCGTCCTTGACCGCCCCATAGGCCTCGCACATGATCTCGTCGAGCGACTCCCCCGCCTCACAACGCGCCCGAAACTCATCGGTCTTGGCGCACAGTTCGTCGTCGGACAGCGACTCATAGCTCTTGGCGAGCTCGTTGACGCGTTCCACAAGGGGGCCCATCTGCTTCAGCATCCGGGCATTCCGGGTGCCGAAGATCCGTTTCATTATCCAGCCAATCATAAGAGCTAAGGGATCTCCTCGGGGATATGGATGGGGCGGACCGGGGTGGTTCCGCCCCTACTTGGAGCCGGGCTTGTCGATGGGGAGGCCCTGGCCGCACATGGGGCACTCGTCGGTGGCGTAGGTGGCAAGTTCCAGCGTGAGCAGGCTCTTCAGCGGCGCCCCGAAGTCCAGGCTGCCGTCACTGCGGTCCACGACCACGGCGATGCCCACCACTTCGGCACCGCAGGCGCGGACCAGATCCACCGTCTGTTGAACACGGCCGCCCTTGGTGACCACGTCCTCGGCCACCAGCACCTTCTCGCCAGGGCGGAGCGAGAAGCCGCGCCGCAGCAGCAGGTTGGACTCCTCGTCCTTCTCGGCGAAGATGGCGCGGACGCCAAGCTGCCGACCGACCTCCTGGCCAACGACGATGCCGCCCACGGCGGGGGAGATGACCGTCTCGATATCGAGACCCCGAAACTGGTCGGCCAGAACACCGCAGAGCTGGGCTGCCGCACCCGTGTGCTGCATCACCAGAGCAGCCTGGAAGTAGCGGTTGCTGTGCAGGCCGCTACGCAGCAGAAAGTGCCCCGTCAGCAGTGCGCCGGTATCACTTAGGATCTTCAGAATGTCGGTTTCGGTCATGGTGGTTTCCCTTCGCCTTGGTGACCAGCACTCGCACGGTTCTACGGTTCTTGCATAACGCGGAAACTACGTTACTCTTACTTGCTTGCGGCGTGTCTGAGCGTAATTCATTCGCTTCAGGGCGGACGAAACCATAAGCCTTGAAGACAGGCCTGTCCATGAGTGTCCTGCAATCCCCCAAACCCGAGGAGGCAACCACATGAGTGCCTTGGTGCGGAGAACCTTGATCTTGACGCTGGCTCTGGCTACTGGCGGCTTCGCTGCCGATCTTAGCAAGCGAGATGCGGACCAAGCTCGGCAGGCCTGGATGTCCGGGTACCTCAAAATCGAGTCCGCGGCAAAGGCGGTCGAAGAGAAGAAGCTCATGTTTGCCCTTGAGCTCTACGAAGAGGCCCTCGCCACCTTCCAGGAGGTGGATGTGCGCTACCCCGGCTGGAACCCGGACGTGGTGAAGTTCAGGATCAACTTCTGTACCGAGAAGGTGCGGGAACTGCGCGAAGCAGTCGAGGTGGCGGCGGAGAAGATGTCCCGACCCGACCTGATACGCACGGTCAAGCGACTGCGCAAGCAACGCGACTCCTTCGACAGCGTGAAGGAGAAACTTCAGGCCGACCTGAAGGCGACCGAGGAACGGCTCGCCGACCTACAGAAGCAGAACGGCGAGCTGGCCGCTGGCCAGGCCGACCTCGCCCAGCTTCGCCAGACCAAGCAGACACTGACCGCAGAAAAGGGCGCTCTGGAAAGCCAGATTGCCGATCTGAATAAGGCCCTGGCCGCCGCGGCGACCGCGAACCAGGAAGCCCTCGCCGCCGCAAAGGCAACAGCTGCCAAGGACCTGGCCAAGGCCGAAGCCGAAGCGGCCGAGGCTCGCGGACTCAAGAAATCGCTCGCCCAGAAGACCAAGGAGGCAGACAACGCCGCCAGCCAGGTCGCCGATCTCAAGAAGGGCACTGCGAAGCTGGAGGGCGAGCTGGTCGCCGAGCGCGGGCAGATCACCAAACTGCAGGCTGAAGCGAAGGCACTGCGGGACGCCAAGGGCACGGCAGAGGCGTCCAGTGCCGCCGTTCAGGCAATCGCCAAACTCTCCGACGAGCGCGCCGTCGCCTTGGCCAAGGCCGAGGCCGACGTGGCCGGACGGGACGCCAAGATCAAGAAACTGGAAGTCCTCATCGAGCAGACCGACGCGGTCGAGATCGACGCTCTCGCCAAGCAGGCACGCACCGCGACCACCGCCCTGAAGAAGGCTGAAGCCCGCTTGGCCGAGGCCCAGAAATCCCTCCTGTCCCGAGTCGCGGCCGAGAAGCGCCTCATCGACGAACGCAACAAGCAGATCGAGGCGGAACGCGTGGTGGCCCGCAAGGTGAGGGAGCGCGAGGTGAAGCTGCACAAATACCTGACCGATGCTGCCGCTGCCAAGCAGGCCAAGAAATCCGCTGACGCCCTCTGGAATCTCGGCAAGGTGCTGGAGATGGAGCCGAATCACAAGCAGGCCACGGCCCACATCGGGCTCATTCAGGCAGACCTTGGCAAGGACGAGGAAGCGGAACGCATGTTGACGAAGGCCTACAATCTCGACCCCACGAACAAGGAGGTCGTCCTCCGTCTAGGGTACGTGCAACTGAACCAGGAGAAGATGTTCGAAGCACTGGCCACGCTCATGCAGGGAGCCAAACTGGACCCCAAACGGGCCGATTTCCGGCGCTTCTCGGGCATTGCCTGCCGAGCTCTGGCTTGGCCAGCCGCCTCCGAAGCGCAATTGAGGAAGGCCAACGAGCTCGATCCCAAGGACGGGGAGGCCGCCTTCAACCTGGCCATTCTGCTGGCCACGCTCGACGAGCCACGCACGGACGAAGCCCAGGAGTGGTACAACAAAGCACTGAAGCTCGGCGCGAAGCCGGACGCCGGGTTGGAAAAGTACTTCAAGGAACACTGATTCCGCCGACCCAACCCGCATTCTGGAGAGGAGCCGGCAGCGCGAAGCGTAGCCGGCTCCTTTGCTATATGGATGCCGTGAGCAACGTGCCCAAAGACGCAAGTGAGACCCTGACATGGCTGGAATTCGCTGTCTGCTGATTGTGGCACTGTTCGCAGGTGCTTTGCCGGTCCTCCAGGCCGCCCGTCCCTCGCGAGCCCGCGAGGAGTGGATGACCGGGTACGTCAAGCTCGAAGAGGGCGCTAAGGCCGAGGAAGCGAATCGCCCGGCGGTGGCCCTCGGCCTCTACCGCCAGGCTCTCACCATCTTCCGCGAGGTGCAGCGCAAGTACCCGTCGTGGAACCCATCGCTGCTGACCTACCGGGTCAATTCCTGTGAGACTCGTATCGAGCGGCTGCGGGGGACCATCGGAGAGCAGACAGCCACGATGAAGAAGGCGGATCTGGAGGTCGTGGTCCGCGCGCAGGTTGCGAAGATCCACGAACTGGCGGAAGCCAATCGTGCCCTCAAGACAGACCTGAACGAAGCCCGCGATGCGATGGACCGGGCCCGGCGCGAAGCCGCGAGGAGCGTGGGCCGGGTCACGGATATCCGGGACCTCGTCAAGGAACGCAAGGTTCTTCAGGACAAATTGGCCACGGAGACCGCGGCACGGACCCGCGTGGCTGAGGAGTTGCGGGCCCTCCAGGAGAAGGGCGGCCTCAAAGCCATGACCGACCGTCTGCAGGTGGAACTCGACCAAGTCACGGCCAGCAAGGCCAAGTTCGAGGAGTCCTACAACACCTACCGGCGAGCGTACGAGAATGTAAAACAGCGGCTGCAGAAGGCGATGGATGCGCGGGAGAAGGACGTGGCCTATGTGCGCCGACTGCGTGATCGGGCGCTGGAGGCGGAGAAACGGCTTGAGGCGAGCGCCGATGCCTTGACCAATCTCCAGACCGAGTGGCAGAGCATGAAGGATGCAAGGGACGAAGCCCAAGCCAAGGCCAAGGCACAAACGGGCGAAGCCGAAGCCGCGCTGGCCCGGCTCGATCCCCTGCGCAAAGAGAACGAACAACTCCGCAGGTACCGGGACCAGGCGGCAGAGGAAGCGGGACGCAGTGCGGGACTGCAGAAGCAGCTCCGCGAACTGACCGATGCGAAGGCCAACGCCGTCGCCCAAGCCGACGGGTTGCGGGCGGACCTGGAGAAGTCCATCGCCGCCGCTGCCGGCCAGGAGCAGGATCTCACCAAACTGCAGCAGCAGGCGGCGGCAGCGCAGGCGACCACCAAGAGGCTCGGCGATGAAGCAGCGGTTCTGGCGGGGAGGGTCAAACAGGCGGAAGAGGAACGCGACACGAGCATCGCAGAGTCCCGGCAGGCCAAGGCCAAGTGGGATGAAGACCGCCAACGCCTCCTCGCCGCAACCGCCTCGGCTGGGGCAGCCGGCAAGGAGATGGAACGGCTGCGCAGCGAGCGCAGCAAGCTGGTCAAGCGGGTCGAGGAACTGGCAGAGCAGCGGAAACGCGCGGAGGAACTGGAAGCCGCTCTCGCTGCCGCCAAGCAGGAAGTGGTGGCCGCCAAGCTGGCCGGGGCCGCAGCCGGGAACAACGAAGCAGCAGCAGCGAAGGCGACCCAGGAGGAACTGGCAGCGGCAGAGGCCGCGAAGGAGCTGGCCGAAACCCAACTGGCGGCCGCCGCGCGCAAGCTGAAGACGATGGAGGAGGTGGTGACCGGGCAGAAGAAGCTGCTGGAGAAGGGCGAAGCGCAGGGCCAGGAACTGGCGGGGCTCGGGAAGCAACTCAAGGCCCGCGAGCGGCGCCTGGAGGAGACCGAGGGTGAACTGAGGGACGCCCGCAGGAAGCTTGAGCAGGCCCAGAAAATCGCCAACACGACCGGAGAGGAGGCGCGCGCCGCCAGCTTCAAGATAGGACACGCCAAGAAGCTCCTGGCGCT
Source organism: Victivallales bacterium (assembly GCA_018648945.1). The sequence continues at coordinate 10,967 of JABGQJ010000039.1, read as the reverse complement.
GGCTGAGAAACGGGTCCAGGACCTCGACCAGCAGTTGGCGGCAGAACGACGGAACCGCGCGGTGGACCGCGGCCAGGAAGGCGCAGTGAAACGGCTGCAAGAGGCAGGCAAGATGGTCAAGGCCCTGGAGGGGGAAGCAGAGCGTCTGAAGGCGAAATCGGCCGAGCAACTCCAGATGTTGCGCAACCAGGAGCAGGCCATCACCAAGCTGGAGGCGGGAAAGGCAGGGCTGGACCGGGAGCTGGCGGAACGCGACCGGCGGATCGAGAAGCTCAACTCCGACCGGAAGCTGAGTGCGGCCAAGACCGACGTGGCGGAAGGCCTTGCGACTACGCTGGAAGAATTGGATGCGGAACTGGCGAAGGAGAAGCAAGGGAGAAGACGGCTGGAATCCGAACGCGATCGGGCGATGATCGCCGCCCGCGAGGCCCGCGCCCGACTGAAGACCACGCAGAACGAACTGAACAAGGTTGCGGACCGCGTGGCACGGAAGGGGGCCAACGGCGCGTCCGCCGACATCTTCCGCGACCAGATCCGTCGTCTCACCATTCAGTTGGAGAAGGAGGGCCAGCGGCGGCGCACCTTGGAGGAGCTGCTCAGCAAGTTGCAGGATAGCGTCGCCGAAGAGCCGCCGCCTACCAAACTGCCCGAGCCGCCCGGCAACGTGCCGCCGCCTGCGGACCGAGTGGCCGTCTATCCAGGGGCTCAGTTCCCAGAGGCAGAGGAGAAGGCGCGGCGGGAACGCGACCGGAAACTCGTCGTACGGGGGTACCTCCGGCAGGGGATCGGGGCAGAAGAGGCAGGCAATGTGGAGGCGGCGCGCCACAACTACGCCAAGGTGCTGGAGCACGAACCGGACAACCGGCTGGCGACACAGCGACTGGGGCTCATCGCGGCCGAACTGGGGGAAGACAGGGAGGCCATCCGCTTCCTCAAGCGGGCGTTCCGGCTGGACGCAGACGACCTGGACACGCTGTTGCCCCTCGGCTTCGCGCTGGTCAGGCAGTCTGAGCCGGACTTGGCCGTCTCCATGCTGAGCCGGGCCGTGGCCTTGGAGCCGGACAACCCCCATGCACATCGCTGCCTGGGCATCGCCTGCAGCACGCTGGGGTGGTTCGAGGCGGCAGAGGTGCAGTTCCGCCGCACCGACAAGCTCAACCCGAAGGATGGAGAGAACGCCTTCAACATGGCCGTCCTGCTGGCCACGCGGGAGCCGCCGAGGCTGGCAGAGGGCAAGACGTGGTACGTACGGGCCCGCAAGCTCGGGGCCGCCTCCGACCCGGGGCTTGACCGGGTGTTCGGGATCAAGGCTGAAGACGGGGAGTAGACGCCCCTCTCACGGGCATGGCAGGCCAGGAATCGAGGTCGGGATGACTGCAACAGGCGATCTTCGCGGAATCGAGGACCTGGAGAATCTGACCGGGTTGCTGCGGGACTTCGGCGAAGCCATCGGCCTGCCATGCGGATTCCTGGACCCATCGGGCCGGCCGGTGGTTGCCGTGGATCGGCAGGCCGTGTGTTGCCGCTTCCAGTGTGACGCGGCAGGCCCCGGGTCTCCCTGCCAGGACAGCGACCGGGAGTTGCTGGCCCAGGCGACGGCTGTGGCCCATGGAGATGACGGATGGGTATGGCACGAGTGCCCGCACGGCATGATTCGCGCGGCTTTCCCGCTGCTGCTAGACGGCGACATGGTGGGGACGGTTGCCACCGGGCACTTCTTCCTGGAGGCCCCCGACGAGGACCGATACCGGCAGCGAGCCGCAGAACTGGAGCACGACCCGGATGCCTACATGGGGGCAATCCGGCAGGTCCCCGTACGTCCCCGCGAGGAATTGGAGCGCTGGCTGACGCTGCAGACGCGAGTGTTCCGAAGGTTCCTGAGCGGCCAGCAAAGAGAAGCGAGATACAGTGAACTCGTGAGCGAGCTGACCCTTGGCTGGGTCCGGGTACGGCCCGTCTGGAGGGATGGCAGGGTCGCCGACCTCGTCTACCTGGAGGCCAACGAGGCGTACCGGCACATCCTGGCGCTCGGCGCTGAAGACGTGCGCGGCCGCAGCGCCCTGCCACTCTTCAACCCGCGGACGCTGGACAAGTGGCTGGGCGTGGCGGAGCAAGTGCTGACCGGTGGCGGTCCCGTCCATTTTGTCGAGTACGCGGGAACAGTGGACCGCTGGGTGGATGTGAAGGCCTACCGGGCTGCCGATGGGCAACTCGCGGCCCTGGTAAGCGACGCGAGCGACCTCCTGGAGGCCCGTCGAGAGCTGACGGAGTCCGTGGAGCGATTGGAGATGGCTGCCGACATGGCCGACATGGCCATCTGGGAGTGGCGCGAGGAGACCGGGCACCTGGAGGCCTCGGAGCGCTGGTGCCAACAGGTTGGCCTATCCGCCACGGAAGCTCGCGGGATCAACTTGGTGACTTGGTATGAGGACCACGTACACCCGGAGGACCGTCCAGCTCTGACTGCCGCCTGGCACGAACTCCACGCCAAGGCCCCGAGCCACGGGGCCGCGCAGTACCGACTGGTCCTGGACAACCAGGTCCGCTGGTTCCACACGATGGCACACAGGCTGCGCGACGAAGTGGGCGGCGTCCGCGGGCGGATCATCGGCGTGCAGTGGGACATGACGCGCTTCCGTGAGGCGGAACTGGCGATGCAGGAAAGCGAGGACCGTTTCCGGGACATCACGGAGAACACGATCTTCGCCACCCACATTCTGCAGGACGGCGTCCTGGTGTACGTCAACGACGCATGGTGCCGCCTGCTGGGCTGCGAACGGAGTCAGGCGCTGGGACGCTCCTACGCGGAACTGCTCCAGACGGGCAGTGCCCAGGCTGTCGAATGCCCCCTGGCGGACGATTCGGGGGGCGGGAGTGCCAAGGAGATGTATCTGACCACACGGAGCGGGCATTCGTTCTGGGCCTCCGTCTATGGGCGCCCCATCAACTACCGCCATCAGCCAGCCAGCCTTGGCATCTGGCAGGACATCACGGTTCAGAAGCACGCCGAACTGGCCGTCCGGGAAAGCGAAGATCGCTACCGGGCCCTGTTCGAGCACAGCAACGATGCCATCCTCTTGCTGGACGCCAAACTGACCTGTGCCGACTGCAACCAGCAGGCAATGGTCCTCTTCGGGGCTCGGAAGCGGCGCCAGCTACTTGGCCGAACACCTTGGGAGCTGTCGCCCCCGCAGCAGCCGGACGGGCAGTCGTCGGAGAGCAGAATCCGCGCGCAAGTGGCCGGAAACGCAGAAGACGCCCCATCGCCGGAATGGCTCTGCCGACGCTTGGACGGCGTCCTGTTCGAGGGAAGCATCGGGCTCTCGAAGCTGTCCGTGCGGGGCCAGCCCATGGTGCAGGTGGTCGTCCGTGACGTTTCGCAACAGGTACAGGCGGCACGGGCAGCGCGCGATCGCGAACGCCGCCTGCGCATGGCGGCCAATCTTGCCCGAACTGGCTCCTTTCTCTGGCTGGTGGACGACAATGCCTGGGTCCCTGATTCCGAGATTGCCCAGCTGTTCGGCATGGGCGGCGGAGGGGCGGGCACACGACACCCGATCCCCAGCTTCTTCGAGGCCGTCGTGCCGGCCGATATCGGGCGTTTCCGCGCGGCATCGGCGCAGCATCTGACCGGCGAACAGGAGAGCTTCTCCTGCGAGTTCCGGCGCAGCCTGCCGGACGGCAAGATCCGTTGGTTCGGCTGCGTGGGCCAGATCACCGAACGGGACAAGGAGGGACACCCGCTGGTTGTCTTGGTGGTCTGCCAGGACATCACGGAACGCAAGGTTGCCGACCGGGATCTCCAACGGGCGAAGTTCGCCTTGGCCCAGGCAAGCCAGGAGGTCTGGCTGGTCAATCTGAAGGGGGCCGTGGTCCACGTGAACCCCGCCGTCTGCCGGGAGACAGGCTATGTGCCGGAGGAGTTGATCGGTCGTCAGCTCTCCGATATCCATCCCGACTCCGACGCCCGGATGTTCAGAATCTACATCGAGCGGCTCCGCCAGGGGCGGGGAATCCAGATCCAGTCCGTCCACCGTCGCCGGGACGGAAGCCGCTACCCGGTGCGGATCAACATCGACCTGTTCAACGACGGCGACGAGGAATTGGCCTTGGGGATGGCCCAGAACATCACCAGCGAATTGGCGGCGCTTGAGAGCCTGAAACAGACCCAGTTCATGGTCGATCATTCGGCCGACGAGGTCTACTTCCTCGACAGTGAGGGGCGCTTTGCGTATGCGAACCGCACGGCGCTGCATCGCTACGGCTTCACCAGTGAAACGCTGTCCACACACACGATCTTCGACGTCAACCCCGTCATCGACGCGACCTGGTGGCATGACGCATGGGAACAGAACACCGAGGGCGACCCCCTCCTCTTCGACACAAGACACTTGCGTGCCGACGGGACAGAGTATCCCGTGGAGGTGAATTTGGTCCACCTGACGACAGGGGGCCGGGAGCTGAAGTGCGCCTTCGCCCGCGACATCAGCGAACGCAAGGAGTACGAGCGCCGCCTGGAGCACATCTGGCAGGTGGCGCGCCTGGCGTTCTGGGAGTACGACCCGGAGTCGGGAATCTACTCCGGCGGCCCGCACCTCAGTGAGATAATGGAGGCCAGTCCCGCCGCCTTCACTGCCGAGCACGTCCGCTCGATCCTCCACCCCGATGATACCGCCACCTACATTGCGGCGCTGGACGATAGCGTCCGCACCCGGAACCATGCCTTGCGCTTGACCGGGCGCGTCCTCGTGCATGGCAAGACCAAGTACCTGCAGACGTTCGTCTACCAGGATTTCGACGCCGAGGGGAAGCTCGTGCGCCGCTATGGCATCCACCTGGACGTCACCGACCGGGAGCGTCTGAACGAGGCCCTGCGCCAGGTGCCGGGGCTCAGCCGACTCACCGGCAGCGACTTCTACGAGCGACTCACCAACTTGGTTCCCGGACTCACCGGAGCCGTGTTCTGTTCCGTCGCCCGTCTCGTGACGGAGACTGGAACGCGGATGCGCGACCTCTCCAGCTGCCAGGAAGGGAGGAATGCGGTGCCCAACGAGTGGGACCTCTCGAAAGCTGAGCACGCGTGCCTGGTTGCGGGACAGCCCTACATCGACGACGACGCCGGAGCGCGCCACGGGGGAGTGGCGACACATGGTTGGGCCAGCTACCTGTCGGTGCCGTTGCTGGACTCCGAGGGACGCGCCCTGGCCTTGCTCAGCGCCGGCTTCTCCACGCCCGTCGCGGAGCCGGAACTGGTCCTGCGCATCCTCGGCGTCTTCGCCTCGCCCGCTGGGGCGGTGATCGAGCGGGAGCGGCGTGAGCAGGATCTCGTGGCCGCGCGGGAAGCGGCGGAAGCCGCCAGCCAGGCGAAGAGCGCCTTCCTGTCCACCATGAGCCATGAGGTCCGCACGCCGCTGAATGTCATCATGGGCTATGGTGAGCTGCTCGCGCTCGAGCCACTGGGAGATCAGGAAGCAAGCTATACCCAGGCCATTCGGCTTGCCGCCGAGAGCCTGCGGGATCTGCTGAACGACGTGCTTGATCTCTCGCGGCTGGAGGCAGGCAAGCTGGCCATCAAGCTCGCCGCCGCCCGGATCCAGGACCTCCTGGACGAAATGCACGTCATCTTCGTCCAGCAGGCGAAGGCGAAGGGACTGAAACTCCGCACTCGCGTCCTCGGCTCCCCCCCCACGCTTGTCCTCGACATCGAGCGGCTGCGGCAGGTGCTCATGAACCTCCTGGGCAATGCGGTGAAGTTCACCGATCTGGGCTGCATCGATCTGACTGCCGAGGTCCAAGCCGAGGAAGCTGGCACATATCGTCTCCGGCTGCTCGTCACCGACACGGGCATCGGCATTGCCGAAGAGCAGCAGGAGCACGTCTTCACCTACTTCGGGCAAGCTCGCGCAGGGGATGCGCGCCGATTCCCGGGCAGCGGCCTCGGCCTGGCCCTCTGCCATCGCTTGGTCCAGCTGATGGGCGGCAGCCTACTGCTCAGCAGCGAGCCGGAGCGCGGCAGTGTGTTCACTGTGGACATCCCGGGACTGGCCAGCACCGACCTGCCGCCAGACCGCTCCTGGGAGCAACGCAGCGAGTCTCTGCCAGCGTTCCCTGGGATGACCGTGCTGCTGGTGGACGATGTCCGAGCGAACCTGGCGGTGGCGGCATCCGCCCTGCGCCGGATGCACGCCACCCCCGTCAGCGCAAATTCCGGCGCCGAGGCCCTGGAACTCGCCGGCGCAGCCCTGCCCGATCTGGTGTTGCTGGACCTGCGCATGCCGGACCTGGCCGGCGACGAGGTCGCAGCCCGCCTCCGCCAACTGCCGGGGGGGGCTGCCCTGCCGATCCTGGCCTTCACCGCGTCGGCCGAGCCGGAGAAGGAGTTCCGGACGGAGGATTTCGACGAAATCCTGCCCAAACCCCTGTCCCTGGCCAATCTCGTGCGCGTGCTTTCCCAATACCTGGAGCCCAGACTCCCAAACGGCGCGGATGAGGAACTGGATTCCCCTCCCCTGCCCGCGCCCGCCGCACGCCGCGCGAGCCAACGCTTTGCCGCGCGGCTGGCCGAACTGCGCGAAGCGCTTGACCCAACCGAACTGGAAGACCTGCTGACTGAGCTGCGCGAGTTCGCCACAAGCCACGGGCAACCCTCGCTGGGGGCCTTCGCCGACCGCTTGGCGACTGCTGCAGGCGACTACGACCTCCCAGCCGTGGACAGACTGGTCGAGCGTTTTGCCCAGCTTACAGCGGCGGCGGAGGACTCGGCCCCGCCAGAAAACGCCCCTCGTCCGGAGTGAGGCCCGTATGGCGATAGTGCAGGCGATAGAGGAGCTTCTGGTCGTCGGGGGACAGGAAAGGGATCGAGAGCTCCTCCTTTCCGGTGATGATCCGGAAGTGAATGTCTCCGAACCGCAATTGCCGGATATCGCTCCAGACCAGATGCCGGGTGTCGCCATCCAGTCGAATTTCCAGATGGTCGCCGCGGACACAAATCTCGGCCCCCCGCGCCAACGCCACAAAGAGCGCGCGGGTGATAAGGACAAGATAAAGCCCCATCATTCCACAGAGCAGGGCAAAGCCGGGAAGATAGTCCCGAGGGGACGCATCGGCGCGGGTCAGTTGCGAGAGAACCGTGGGCAAGACCGCGAAAAGCACCACCAGAAGGACGATCCCCATGATCTTGCGGACAAGAATCCGCTGCTGAGGGCGGATCACGATCCGTGCCTGTGGGGCGGCCATTGGCTCGGTTGGCGGAGGGTGAGAGGCGAATTTCACGCGGTGTCCACTTCACTAGTTGCTGTCGTCTGCGTATAGTACGTCTCTTTTCGATGAAATCGCGGGTCCACGGGACGAAAGCGCTTCATGAAGGCTCCATCTCAACGAGTTGTCATTACCGGTATCGGCCTCACTGCCCCCAATGGCAACTCGCTGGCCGAGTTCCGCGCGAACCTCCTCGCGGGGGTATCGGGCGTGCAGCCCTACCATATTCGCTACTTCGGCGATACGCATGCCGGGGTCTGCGACTACGACCCTCGGAGGCACCAGAAGCGCAAGGAGATTCGGGTCGGCACCCGAGCTGGTTCCATCTCCGTCTACTGTGCCAACGAAGCCCTGGCCGATGCCGGCCTGTCCGTGGCCAACCTGGACCCGAACCGCATCGGGGTGTTTGTGGGGATCACCGAACACGGCAACGTGGAGACCGAGAACGAGATCTTCGAACTGGCCAAGTACGACTATGACGTCAAGTATTGGAGCCACCACCACAATGCGCGCACCGTGGCCAACAGCCCCGCTGGGGAGGTGACCATCAACCTCGGCATCACCGGTCCGCACTACACGGTCGGCGCTGCCTGCGCCGCGGGCAACCTCGGTTGCGTGAACGGTCTTCAACAGCTCTTGCTGGGCGAGGTGGATGTGGCCATCGCGGGCGGCGTCTCGGAGAGCATCCACACCTTCGGCATCTTCGCGGCCTTCAACAGCCAGAACGCGCTGGCCGCCCACGAGGACGCCACCAAGGCAAGCCGTCCCTTCGACAAGGCCCGCAACGGTATCGTCGTCTCCGAGGGCGGCGCCCTGTTCACGCTGGAACGCCTGGATGACGCGCTCGCCCGGGGCACCAGGATCTACGGCGAGATCGTCGGCTACTGCAACAACTCCGATGCCACCGACATGGTGCTCCCGAATCCCGAACGCCAAGCCGAGTGTATGCTCCGCGCGATCCAGCGGGCAGGACTCACCCCCGGCGACATCGACCTGGTCAACACCCACGCTACCGGCACCCCCGCAGGGGATGTCATGGAATGCAGGGCACTCCAGGCGGTTTTCGGCGATGAGATCGACAGGGTGTACATTAACAACACCAAGGGCTTCATCGGCCACTGCATGGGCGCTGCAGGCGCCCTTGAACTGGCCGGGAATCTGCCCTCCTTCGACGACCATATCATCCACCCCACCATGAATGTCGACGACCTCGACCCCGAGTGCGCGCTGCCGAAGCTGCTGACCAACGGGCCAGAGAAGGCCGACAAGGTGGACACGATTCTCAACAACTCCTTCGGAATGGTCGGAATCAACTGCGTTCTGATCGTCAGCCGCTATCTTCCCTAACCCATGCAGTCACGCCCGAAAACCAGGCAGGAGACACCCCAACTATGACCCGCGAAGAAGTAGCCCAGGCCATCGTCGAGATCATCGAAGACATCGTCCCGGACGAGGATTGCTCCAATCTCGACGGCGGCGAGCAACTGCGCAGCCAGCTGGAGCTGGACTCGATGGACTTCCTGGATATCGTGATGGAGCTGCGCAAGAAGTACGGCGTGGAAGTGCCCGAGGCGGACTACCCGCAGTTGGCCACGCTGGATAGCTGCGTGGACTACTTGGCCCCGAAGCTGGCCGGCAAGTAGCCAGCTGTCCCATCCCCGCGCCTTGCGCGCCCAATGGGAGGAGGTCACCGCTCTTGGCTGGCGATCTCCTCCCTTTGCTTGCCCGAACCCATAGCGAGGCCCCAGGCATGTCCACAGAACACGTGAATGAACCCCCGCCAACCCATGCCCGCGTGCTGGGCGGCCAGGGATGGGTCGGCCTGGTGGACCATATGGGGGACGAGACGACCATCGTCAATGCCGCCCGAGTCTCCTTCGGCAAACGCCGCGAGACCATGGACGAGCGGGATGTCCTTCTGCTCAAATACCTGATCGAGAACCAGCACACCAGCCCGCTGGAGCACATCTCCTTCACCTTCATCGTGCATTGCCCGCTGTTCATCCGTTCCCAGTGGCACCGCCACCGCACCTGGTCCTACAACGAGGTATCCCGGCGCTACACGAGCCTCGATCTCGAGTTCTACCTGCCGCCCGAGGTGCGCGAGCAGGCCGAAACCAATCGCCAGGCATCGGTGGACGCGGTCGATCTGGATCAGGATACGGCGCGCGGACTCATCACTGCGCACAACCAGGCGTCGCTGGACCTCTACAACCGCTTGCTGGACATGGGTGCCTGCCGCGAGCAGGCGCGGGGCGTGCTGCCGCAGAACCTGATGACCACCTATTGGGCCACGGTCGATCTACACAACCTGCTGCGCTTCCTGGAGCTCCGCGACAGCGAACACGCCCAGTGGGAGATCCGCCAGTACGCGGCGGCGATCAAGGATCTTGTCAAGCCCTACGTCCCCAAGCTTGCCAAAGTCCTCGGCTGGTAGCCAGGCCCTGCTCAAGCGAGCGCCTGCGTCAGCAGTCCCTGCAGGCGCGCCAAGTCCTCGGCAGCCATGGCTGGCACATCGGCGAAGGGCGAGACCTGTCCCAACGCCTCCCACTTGCCATGCCCCAAGCCGTGGTACGGCAGCAGTTCGACGCGTTCCCGGCTGGGATGGTCGGCCACCAGCGCGGCGAGAGCCCGGATATCGTCGGGGCAGTCGTTCCAGCCGGGAACAATGACTTGGCGAATCCAGGTTGGTTTGCGCCTGGCCTTGGTGAAGGCCAGCACCTCGCACATGCCCCGCCAGTCGCCCCCGGTGAGTTGCCGGAACTTCCCGGGATCGGCGTGCTTGACGTCAAGGACCACCAGATCGCATGCGCCGAGGGCCTTCTCGACCGGGAGCGAGAGCGGGTGCCCTGCCGTGTCGATCACGGTGTGAATCCCTTCGGCGGCGCAGGCGGCGCAGAGCTCGGCGACAAACGGCGCTTGCCAGAGCGGCTCGCCGCCAGACAAGGTGACCCCGCCCTCCTTGCCGTAATAGGGTCGGTAGCGCCGAACTCGTGCCATCGCCTCGACCACGGTGCTCTCCGTACCACCACCGACCGCCCAAGTGTCCGGATTGTGACAGTAACCGCAACGTAGCGGACAGCCCTGAAGGAAGACAACCGTGCGCAGGCCGGGGCCATCAAGGCCGCCCAGTGTTTCGTAGGAGTGGATGCACCCGCTGGCCATTTGCGTCGGTCTGCTCCGTACTGTCGTCAACGTACCGATACCCCCTCACAACCATAGGCGCGTCCGTCTGCCCCCGCAATCGGCGCAGTCCCATCCGGGCGCATGTCAGTTCCCTGGGTGCTATGCTGAGACAGTAGCATCCCCGCGACCATGTCTGCCGCCCTTTCCAGATGCCGGCCATGGACGATGCTCTCCCTACCACCATCGACGGCGTAAGTGTCCGAATTGTGATAGCAGCCGCAACGCAGCGGACAGCCCTGAAAGAAGGGGACCGGGCGCAGACCGGAGCATCCTCGTGCGCTGCTCTCGTGCTCCCAGCGGCCGGAGGCCTGAGGGCCGCAATCCCGAAGCCTGGCCACTGCCCCCGGGGAACGGCCCCGCCAGGCAAGGCGAAGGGGCCTTGCAGGCCGAGGGCCGGCGACATCCCATTCGCAACCGCAAAAAGGGCAAAAAGGAAAAAGGGGACGGGCTATTTATCGCGCATTTGGCTTGACGTCCAGACCGGGGCTGGGTAGTGTTCTGTGTACGTTTCTTGATCCCTTGTG
>JABGQJ010000389.1 GCA_018648945.1 Victivallales bacterium | reverse complement strand
GCAAAGCTCGTCGCCGGTCTGCTCGCCGGCCCGCAGTTCCATGTTCACGGGGCGCATGCCGGTGGAAACCGGGGTGGTCACCAACAGCCTCTCGATCCATCCCAGCCTGCCGACCATGGGAAGCTGGTTCCGCAAGGAAGGCTATCAGACTGCCTACTGCGGCAAGTGGCATCTGCCCCATGGCTACCCCCGGGACATCAAAGGCTTCGAGATTCTGCATGTGGGCGGCGGCCAGGGCGACATCTGCGACCGAATCGTCTCGCGCAGTTGCGAGGCGTTCCTGCGCAAACGCCAGGACAAGCGCCCCTTCGTGCTGGTCAGCTCGCTGCTTCAGCCCCACGACATCTGCTATTGGGCGATCCACGCCAAGCATTTCGTCCCCGAAGAGCTCGCCTTCCCGCAGCTGGCCGGGAAGCTGCCCAAGTTGCCCCCCAACCACAACGTGCATCCGAAGGCCCCCACGCGCCTCGCCAATTCCTTCTTCAGGGGCTTCTCCAATGCCGAGCAATGGCAATACTACATCCACGTCTACTACCGCATGGTGGAGATGCTGGACGCCGACGTGGGGCGGGTTCTGCGCGCGGTGGAGGAATCCGGCCAAGCCGAGGACACCATCATCATCTTCACCTCGGACCACGGCGAGGGGCGCGGGCGTCACAACCACGTGCAGAAATGGTATCCCTACGAGGAGGCCATGGCCGTGCCCTTCTTCGTTTCCTGCCCAGGGCGTCTGCCCACCAAGGTGCGGGACAGCTCCCACTTGGTCTCGCACGTGGATATCCTCCCCACCATGTGCGAACTGGCCGGGATCAAGCCCCCGCCAACCACCGTCGGGCGCAGCTTTGCTCCCCTGCTCAAAGGCAAGGCAGTCGAGTGGCGCGACCATCTCATCTGCGAGGCCCAGCTCATCGGCCGCATGGTGCGGACCGAGCGCTACAAGTTCGTGCGCTACAAGGACGATCCCGTGGTCCAGCTCTTCGATATGAAGGACGACCCCTGGGAGACCAAGAACCTCGCCGAACAGGCCCGCTTTGCAGACACCATCCGCGACCATGAGCGGCTGCTCAAGGAATGGAACGCCCGCATCACCCCCGCGCCCGGAACCAAGGATCCGTTCCTGTAAGGGTGACCGGGGAGAGGACGAACCACGGAAAGCACGGGGCGGCCACTGGCCGCAACCAAAGGGAACCGAACATCGAGCATCGAACGCCCAACATCGAACATCGAATGAAAGGCCACCTGCATTAGCTTCCTGCGCAGAATATTGCACTGCGTCTCTCCGGAATTCCTTGCCGGAGAGACAAGAAGCTGTGCAATAGCAGGTTCGGGAGCCGTCCCTCGTAGCCGGAGCATCCCTGCGGTATCCCGAACTTGGGTCTGCGTAGGGAGTCCCCAGTGCAAGCATCCGCTGCACGGGAACGACGCGCTGCCTCCTGTCCCACCCTCCCACTTCCTACTACTACCAGCCAGCTTCTTGTTTTCTGCAAAAGACCCTGGCTGACGACAGATCGCACGTATTTGGTTCCCAAGTCAAAGCGACGCCAAGAGCTTCCCCATTCCCCATACGATGTTCGATGTTGGGCGTTCGATGTTCGATGTTCATTTGGTTGCGGCCATCGGCCGCTCTCCTTCCCCTTCCCCTTCCCCATACGATGTTCGATGTTGGGCGTTCGATGTTCGATGTTCGTTTGGTTGCGGCCATCGGCCGCTCTCCTTCCCCTTCCCCTTCCCCATTCGACGCCCCGCCCTGCGGGGTGAATTCGACGCTTGCCCCGCCACAGCGGGGCTGGGCGTTCGGTGTTCGTTTGGGTGCGGCCATCGGCCGCTCTATGGGTTTGGTGGAATTCGTGGCTGCTCTTCCCCCGCGCCTATTCCGCGATGGCGTCGATCAACTGCTAGATGAGGTCATCGCTGGTCACGCCTTCGGCATCCGCGTGGAAGTTGGTGATGACGGTCCAGGCAAGTCAACTCCCTCCCCGCCACCACAGCAACATGCCCGCGCGCACGTCTTGCCCCCCTGTCCCGGTCCATCTATGGTAGGCGCGCACGAGCTGGAAGCCGCCACAAACTGCACACATCGGGCACAGGATTTCCATGGATAAGCCAATGAACGCATTCCGGTACGACACATCAGGGAGTTGGCACAAAGGCAACACCCATATGCACAGCACCGCGTCGGACGGAGGGAAGACGTTCCCGGAGCTGGCAGAGATGTACAGTTCTGTGGGCTATGACTTCCTCTTCCGCACGGATCACTGGGTGCTGTCGGATGCGGGGAAGGACACGGACGACTACCCGCTGCTCTGGATCGACGGCGTAGAGCTCGACGGCAAGGACAGTACCGAGGCGTATTTCCATGTGGTGTGTCTAGGCCAGGTTACGGGCATCTGCCGTGAAGATGGACTCGAGGCCGGGCTGGAAGCCGCGCGCCAGCAGGGGGCCCTCACCGTTCTCGCCCATCCGCACTGGTGCGGCAACTCCCTGGATGACGCGGTCCGGGGACAGTTCGACGGGGTTGAGGTGTACAACCATGTCTGTCACTGGCTGAACGGGAAGAGCAGCGGCCTGGTCCACTGGGACGCCGCCCTCAATGCGAATCCCAACACACTCGGGTTTGCGGTGGATGATGCCCACTTGCGCTCCGAGCACCCGGGCTGGAACGGGGGCTGGGTGATGGCCAACGCGCCGGAATGCACGGCAGAGGCCATCCTTGCCGCCATCCGCCGTGGCAACTACTACTCGAGCTGTGGGCCAGAGATACGCTCCATCACGTTCGACGGGACCGAGGTGCATGTGGAGACGTCCCCGATCCGGTTCGCCCGGCTGGTTGGACCGCGCAGCACTGGCCAAAGGGCCGGATCATTCGTCGGGGAACTGCTCACGGAAGTCAGCCTCGCGGTGCCGGAGGGGTGGGGATACGCCTACCTCGAGATCGAGGACGACGCCGGCCGTCGCGCCTGGACGAACTCGTTGCTCGTAGCCAACCAGTAGCCCGGCAGGATGCCGATCCTCAGATAGACGACAGAAGTCGCCTTGTGCCCCAACGGGGCAGCGTATCGGAGCCCAGGGTTGCGCCCGCGAGGCGCTGCCCTGGGTTCACGGCCCCCGCCCCCAACCCCATGAGGGTCGCGTATCCCCAGGCCGGGCACTGAGGCACCGGTCCACCTCCAGGGCCACACGCGTTCGCGCGGAGCTGGCCTAGTGACCAACTCCGCGCGATGTATGACTGGTTTGAGGGGACGGCGCTAGTGCCTGCCTCTCCGGTTGCTGTTGCCGTGGCCCCTGCCTTGTGTATCGTCGGTGTACCCGCCGTTCTTGCCATGCTTGTCGTTCGAGTACCCGCCATGCCTGTCATTGCCGCTGCCATAGTGGTGTGGGTTGCCGTGGCGCTTCTGGGGGTACCGATAGACCGGGCGGCGGTCGTGGCGGCCGTGGCGGTAGTAGGAGCGATAGTGAGAAGGGCGGCTCCCGTAGCTGGGACGGCAGACGGCCGAGGGGCGGACCACGACGGGCGGACGGCGATGCTGCACGATCACCGGGCGGGGATGCTGCACGATCACCGGACGGGGGCGGGGATGCTGCACGATCACCGGGCGGGGGCGGGGATGGCCGACCTGGACCGTGACCCGACCGCGATGGCTGTCCCTGTCGCTGGCGAGGTAGCCCAGCACACCGCCGATCAGGGCGCCGGCGGCGATGTAGGCCTTGTCGTGCCCGTGTCCGGCTTGAGCCTGGGGGGCGGAGAGGATGGCGGCACCGATCAGGGCGGCTGCCAGGGCGAGGCTGATGGGGTGGCGTGTGGTCTTCATGGCTGCGACTCCTTTGGGTTTGGCGGCGTTTCTCGCGGGTTCCGGAACTGTCGTATGGTAGTGAAGACGCCTCACCCAAACAGTCTATTCAATCACCCATTTGATTTTCTCTGTCGAGCTGGCGCGTTTGCGGAACGGGTGGCTTTGCTTGCTCCCCGGCGGGCGGTAGATTCGTACTTGTCACCATGCGCTGCTTACTGTGGCGTGAGGAATCCTGCCATCGAGGGTCGTACCATGCGTGTATCCTCTGTTTTCCTGTTGGCTTTGAGCGCCCAACTTCTCGGGGCACCGAAGGTCGCCAATCCAAGTTTCGAGGCCAAGCGCTTCGCCAAGTGGCCCGGCTATGTGGGGGCGAACGGCGGGGTAATTCCTGGCTGGCAACACTCGGGCAAAGAGGGCGTGAACCCGGTCTTCGAACCCCGCGAAGGGAAGCCACCCAGGGTGCGGCATGCCTTCAGCGACAATGGGCGCATCACCCACGGCAAGCAGGTCGGCTTCATTCAGAACACCGGACGGATCAGCCAGAAGGTCCCGGGTTTCGAGAAGGGCAAGACGTATCGCGTGCTGTTCCTGGAGAATGCCCGCGACAATCATGCGCCCGAGCGCAACCCGAAGCTGAAGGTGACACTGGGCGGGAAGTTGATCGTGTCCGAGCACGCCGTGAAGCCGGTGGACGGGTTCGAGACGCGCCGGATCCCCTATGCCCGCGTCGAGAGCGCAACCTTCACTGCTCCGGCCGATGGGGCTTTCGAGTTGGTCTTCGAGGCGACCTTTGGCGACCGCGTGGCGGTGCTGCTGGATCATGTCCGCATCGAGGAAGTGAAGCAACCATGACGCGCCTGTCCGAAAACCCCGAATGGCTGGGCCATGTGGACCACACCGCCGACGAATGCATCGAGGTCCGGGCCGACTCCGCCGAGATCCTGTTCGAGCGGCTCGCCGTGGGCTACATGCTGGTGGTGGCCGACCCGAACGGCATCGAGTCCCGCCAGTCCTGGCAGGTGCACGTGGAGGCCGAGGATCAGGAGGCCCTGCTTGTCCGCTGGCTCAGTGAACTCAACTTCTTGCACCAGTGCGAGCATCTGGTGTTTTCGGAGTTTATAGTAACGGCCCTGTCGGAGACGGAGCTATCTGCCGAGGTCAAAGGCGAACCCATCGACCTGGCCCGGCACGAAATCCTGGCTGAAGTCAAGGCCGTGACCTTCCACCATCTGCGTCTGACGCATGCCGCTGGGGAGTGGCACGGACGCGTGTTGTTCGATATGTGAGACGAATCATGGAACGAGCCCTTCTACAACAAATCGGCGAAGGCGTCTGGGAAATCCCCGCGCACGGAGCCATGCGCGTACCGGCCCGCCTGTACGCCACCGAGGAACTCATCGACAAGGCCTGCGAGGACAATGCTCCCGAGCAGGCCATGAATGTGGCGTCCCTGCCTGGGATCATCGATGCGGCATTGGCCATGCCCGACATACACTGGGGCTATGGCTTCCCCATCGGCGGGGTGGCCGCGTTCGACTGCGACGAGGGCATCGTCTCGCCGGGCGGCGTGGGTTACGACATCAACTGCGGCGTCCGCCTGATGGCCTCCCCCCTGCAGCTCGACGACACCGCCAACCACATCCGCAAGCTGCTCAACCAGCTCTATGAGAACGTCCCCTCCGGCGTTGGCGTCGGCGGCAGCATCTACACCGACGAGCGCGAACTGACCCAGGTTCTCCTCGACGGGGCGCGCTGGGCCGTGCGCAAGGGCTATGGCGTGAAGGCCGACCTGGCATGCATCGAGGAGTCCGGGCGTCTCTCTGGGGCCAATCCCGACGCGGTCAGCGCGCGCGCGATGAAGCGTGGCGTGGGCCAGATCGGCACCCTCGGGGCAGGCAATCATTTCCTGGAAGTGGGCTGCGTGGACGAGGTGTTCGATGCCGAGGCCGCTGCCGCTTTCGGCTTGGCCAAGGGGCAGCTCACGGTCATGATCCACTGCGGCTCGCGCGGCTTCGGTCACCAGGTCTGCGACGACGCGCTGCCGCTCATGGGCAAGGCCGCCTCGAAGTACCGCATCGAGCTTCCCGACCGGCAGTTGGCCTGCGCCCCGATTCAGAGCCCCGAGGGGCAGACCTACCTGGGGGCCATGCAGGCGGCGGTCAATTACGCCTTCGCCAACCGGCAGGTCATCGCCCACCTGGTGCGCAAGGCGTTCAAGAAGGTCTTCGGCGGCGGGCGCAACTCGGACCTGCGTACGGTCTACGAAGTGGCGCACAACATCGCCAAGTTCGAGAACCATCTTGTGGATGGCGTCGAGAAGCGTGTCTGCGTCCACCGCAAGGGCGCGACCCGTGCCTTCGGGCCGAATCACCCCGACGTGCCCAAGGCGTATCGTGCCGTTGGCCAGCCGGTTCTCGTTCCCGGCGACATGGGCACGTGCTCCTATGTGCTGGCGGGGACGGACGAGGCCATGCGCCAGACCTTCGGCAGTTCCTGCCACGGGGCTGGCCGCGCCATGAGCCGCCACAAAGCCATGCGCAAGGCCAAGGGACGCGACATCGCCGCCGAAATGGCCGAGGATGGCATTCTGCTGCGTGCACGCTCCAATCGTACCATCGGCGAGGAGATGTCCGAGGCCTACAAGGACGTCTCGCAGGTCGTCGATGCCTGCGAACTCTCCGGTATCGCCCGCAAGGTCGTGCGCCTGCGGCCCATCGCTTGTATGAAAGGCTGATATGCATCTCGCTACTCGCTTCCTCGTCCTCGCCGCCCTGTCCGTCGTCTCCCTCCATGCCGCCGAAACCGCGCCGGATATCCTGCTTGGCACACTGCTGGATTTCGAGCGCTACGCCGAGAGTGTCTGGCATGACGCCCCGGCCCCCAAGGGCTCGGGCTACTTCGGCGATGGCAAGAGCGGCGGCAATGGCGGCATCCGGGGCATGTGTGGCATCGCCCTGTCCTACGCCGTGCTGGTCCGCGAGCACCCCGAGGCCAAGGAGAACGCCCGGCGTCTCCAGCGGGTCGAGGCCACATTGCGCTATGCTTCCAGCACGCACCAGGGGATCAAGAAGGCGACCTGCATCGACGGCAAGACCTGGGGCTTCAGCTGGCAGAGCTCCCTCTGGACCGGGTCCATGGGCCTGGCTTGCGCGCTGCTGCAGGACCAGTTGCCAACAGATTTGGTCAAGGACTGCCAGCGGGTGGTCGCGGTCGAGGCCACTCGTTTGGCCAAGAGCTCCCCGCCCTCAGGTAGCCGGGGCGACTCCAAGGCCGAAGAGAACGCCTGGAACACCAACGCCATGGCCCTCGCTGCCGCCTGGGTGCCGAAAGGCCCCCACGATCTGTGGTTGAAGGGGGCCAAGAACTACCTAGTCAACACCTACACGGTCCCCGATCCCGGCGACGATCCCCTGCGCGAATGGATCACCACCGCCAATCTGCTGCCCTCCTTCGCGATGGAAAACCACGGTTTCTTCCACCCCTCCTATCAGA
>JABGQJ010000388.1 GCA_018648945.1 Victivallales bacterium | reverse complement strand
AAGGTAGCCGGTGTAGCGCCGCCGAAGGTGGCTGTGCCCGACGCGTCGTCCCTGCACTCGAGGAAGACCGGCATGTTGTGGTAGCGATGGGAGAATTCGTGGGGCGCTTCGCCTGTGTTGCGGATGACGGTGCGCACGGCGAACGCCGCCGCTCTCCCCTCGATATCGAGCGTCTTCTCAAGCACCAGCCCAGGGAGACCGTTGACAGACGGCTGGCGAAGGACGAGGCGGGCCTCGCCGTTCCCCACTTCACGCCTGACGAACTCCATGGGGGCGGTGAGCATCTTGGCGGGGTGCCACAAGCCGTCGAGCGCCAGGCCGCAGGCCTTGTCTTCGCTCACCAGTTCGGTTCCGGCTACGACCCACGAGCGCACGCGGCCACCGCCGAGCACGTCGATGTCCAGCGTTTGCGTCTTCGTCGTCACGAGGAGCGTGTCACGCTTGAGTTGGCGGTTCTTGATACGCTTGATCTCGAAACCGTCCCTTTTCAGTTTCCCGATCTTGGCGAACGCCCTGGCGAAGTCCGCCATGCCGTGCTCCCCTTTCTCGGCCGTGAAGGCCTTCTGAATGGCGGGGAGACGGGCGGCCTTGGCGGCGGCGACTGCGGACGGGCGGAGCACGGTGTCGCCGGGCGTCGCCTCGCGGGCAGGTCCGAGCAGGAAGAAGGCGAAGCGTTGCGCGCCCACGTGTACCGTGACACCGTCGCGAAGCGCGCTTCCCGTGAGCGTGGTGTCGCCGTCCTCCGCGCCGTAGACGCGGTGGGCCATGGGTTCGCGGAGCAGGTAGCGCCCCCGGCGTTTCACATCCTTGAAGGAGAGCGTGGCGAAGCACTCACCGCGTTGCCAGTAGTTGGCCACGGCCACCATTCTGCGCTCGCCGAGACGGTACTCCCAGCTTTGCAGCATCGAGGCGTCCGCCCACTTCTTTGCATCGATGCCGCCGCAGGGCGCCTTGAGGAAGCGCGGGGAAGGGGCGGGGTAGGGCGTGACTGGAGCGATCTCATGCCCACGGTCCGCCGTCCCGTCAAGCGTGAAGTCCTCGAAGGCGGCGATGGCGGAATTCGCGTCCGCCAGTGCCTTCCAGTATCGGGCGTCGTAGCCCTTGGGGAAGGCGTAGACCAACTGGCCGTCATACTCGTTGACGAAGTAGGTGAGGATGTCCATGGCCATGGATTCGGGCTCGGTGGTCCAGAGATTCCCCTGCAGCCCGTGGGGGAAGCCAAGCAGGCGGGGCCGCCTGCTCTCGGGGATCTGGGACCGAACGTAGTCCACCGAATCCCGGGTCAGACAGTGTGTGGAGAGGTTGTATCCGCGCACGTAATTATATGGCCTCATCACCGTCTGCCAGGGATAGGGCCCCCAGGCGTTGAGCAGGGGGATCTTGTCCGCGTAGGCCATGGTGGCGTACTGGCGTAACGAGGCGGAGTCCTTCCAGAGTTGGGTGATGGACTTGATGTGTACTTCGGGGGCAAAGTGGGCATCGCGCCCGATCTCGCGCCCGAGGGCATTGACTGTCTGCTCGATGGTCTTCACGAGCCGCGCGTTCTGCCAGCCGCGGAAGTCGATCCACGCGTCGCGGTATTCCTCCACGACCTGGTCTGGCCAGACGGCGGCCACCTTCTCCGGGCCAATCTTGGCATACGTTGCGAAGTCCGCGCGGCAGCGGTCGCAGAAGCAGCCTTTGAAGTCGAACATGAAGGGTTCCCAGTTGCAGAGGAAGTGGTCCGTCTCCCGATCTTCCACCAGGATTTTGCGGAGGGGTGCCTGTAGGTGTTCGTCGAAATAGGGTTGCTCGCGCTGGTAGATGACGGCGGGGCAGACGCCGTTGTTCATCTTCTTGCCGTCTTTGAGCTGGAACTTGACGTTGTCCGGGCGCGGGCCGGTGCCGATCATGCAGCCGTTGACGAGCCAACCGGGCTGGTGGTAGCGGACGATCTTCATCTGGCGCAGGCGCTGAGAGAAGGCGCCGGGGTAGATCATGGCGGCGTTGCAGCCCGTCTCCGCGTAGAAGCGCGCGTACTCGTCCAGCGCCTCGCCGGAGAGGGCGATGCAATTTGCGGTGAAATGGACCCCGGTCTCGAAGCGGCGGGGACGGTCGCCCTCGATGCGCGGGATCACGGCGAGCGTGAGTGAGCGTCTGGGCGACGTGTAGGCATCGTTAGTCAGCCAGTAGGTGGCTGCGGACCTTGTGCCCGGCGCCTCTGCGGTGCGCAGTGTCAGGACCAGCGCCTGAAACACGTTGTAGCCTTTGGCCTTGATGCTCCTCTTGGTTGGGGTGGCGTCGATTGCGTACCGGATTACGTCGCCCATCGCCTCCTCCCCAATCAGCTTGCGGCCCTCTGCGACTCCCAGCAGCTCGATGCTTTTCGGCAGCTCGATGAACGCTGTGAGCGTGCCGATCTTGACGCCTTCCTGATTGCTGAAGCCGAGCAACAGCAGCCCAGGCTGTCCCTGGCTGAGCATGAACTGGTCGTCGATGAACGCATGGGGGAACGCCCGGATCGTCACGTTCTTTCCGACTGGAGACGGTTTCCCGAGCGGCGAACGCGAGATCTCAACCGAGAAGCCGCCAGAGTCGAACTCCATGGTGAAAGCGAAGGCGGCGACAGTGGCGGCCAAAACCGACAGGCATCGTTTCATCATCTCTATTCCCTTTGCTCGACGAAGAGGAACGGGGGTCACAGCTGCGCATTGGATTCCGCTCTCAATCCTGTTTGGCTGTGCCCATGTACATCGTACCGCGAGATCCAGTGATGCCGCGATTGCTGGTGGGAGTGTGGTGAGCAGACTGGGAGCTGTTGGCTATGCGGAGTAGCAGCGCCTTGCCTCTTCCAGGCTGGTGCAGATGGCTTCGATGTTCTCCAGGGGGACGTCGGGGCCGACTTCGGCGGATAGCCAGAGGCCGCCCTCGGGGGAGCCAAGCAGCTCGATGGCTTCAAGGACTTGGTTGTGGATGTCCTCGGGGGTGCAGAAGGGGAACATCTGGCGGTCGAGGTCGAGATTGATGCAGACCTTGCCCTTGGCCACGTCGCGGAGGCCTTGTAGGCCGTTGGCGCGGATCTGGGGGTTCACGACTTTGACGCCGCAGTCGATGAGGTCGGGGATGATCTCCAGGATGTGCCCGTCGGTGTGCATGTAGACGGTGTGCCCGGCTTCCACGAAGGGCTTGTAGACGGCGGCGAAGCAAGGTTTGAGATACGTGCGCCAAGTGGTTGGGCTCATGGGCAGGGAGTTCTGCAGACCGAGATCGTCCCCGAAGTAGACGACCTGGGGGTCGGCGGCCATACCCGCCAGGCGATTCCGGGCTTGGCGCAGGTTGTACTGCAGGACGAGGTCGATGAGCTGTTGGAGTTCCGGGGGCTCCTCCGCGAAGTCGATCATCATCTCCTCGAATCCCCGCAGGTCGGTCAGGCGCAGGAACATGAAGCCGTGGGGGAAGCCGATGTCCTCTTTGGGCATCTCTGCGGTGCGCACGTCCGCGCGCCGGGGCAGGGGGTGGCCGGTGACGATGGCGGCCATGCCATGGTGGACGTTCTCCCAGACGCAGCCCCAGGCGTCGGTGACCGAGCCCATCATGTATTTCTCGTCAAAGACGGCATCGAAGTCTCGCTCTACGGGGTTGCCGAAGAGGATGGGGTGTCGGTCCACGATCTCCTGCATGGCTTCCCGGTGCTTGATCCAGGCGGCGGGGAGGATGCTCACCGATACCGGCAGGGACTCGGGAGTCTGGAATTTGAGGGAGCGCCAACGGTCGTTAGGCATCGTTGTCTCGCTGGGTTTGGGGTAGTTTGGTGTGTTTCAGATAGTCGAGTTCGGGGGGCATGGGCTGGTTGCGTCCGCGTTCGTCTTCCCCGTAGTCGGCATCCGCGAGCAACTGGATGTCGTGGAGGACGCGTTTGTCTCCCCGGAAGATAGCGGTCAGATCGGTCTGGATGTCGATGCGACCGGTGCGGAGGAAATGGAAGACCGCATCAGCGACGAGGTCGGGGAGAGGGCGATCCGGGGCGAGGGGGAGCGCATCAAAGGTCAATGCCCCGTGGATCACGATTCGCCCCTCGGCCACCAGGCTGAGGAGGATACGCCGGATCGCGGTTTCGGGATCTGCGTCGGGGGCGAGGGGGTCGTTGGCATGTCCGGCGGCTGCTGCCTCGCAGATCTGCTGGCGTTTCGTTCTCTGGATCTCTTCGTTGGCCCGGAACAGTTCGAAGGCGGAGCCGGGATTGTACTCGGTATCCCCCAGAACCATGGTCGCCTCGCTGCCGTAGTGCCGGATGATCTGCGAGACGTAGGTGGAGGGGCGCACATGGAAGCCACGGTAGCGGGGGATGGGGATCTCGATCTCGGCGATCTCCGCGTAGTGGCGCACAATGCGATGCGCGACCGGCAGCGCCGCCTGGGAAAAGCGTCGTGCATAGCCCAGGCAGTAGGTGAAGAGCACCCACCGGAAGGTGTCCTCATAGAGCATGCAATCTCGACAACAGAACAGGGATTCGCTGTTGCCGACCATATGCCGTTCGTGGAAGTGGGTGAGCGTGCGACCGATCTCCAGCAGGTGCAGGGCCAGGCTCGCATGGCCGCGCAGAACCAGGAGGTCGGTATCCAGCGCTTCGGCCTCGCTGTCGCTGACGAAGGTGTCGTACTCGGACTGGAGGTCATGGAAGCTGCCTATGACGCCCCGAACCGATTCCTCGCTCAGGGGCTCCGGGATGAGCTCCTGCCAGTTCTCCTCGCTGCTGAATACGGCGTCCAGGAAGCGGGATTCCGCGTCCACTTCCAAGTACTTTGTGGCCAGGGAAACGATGCGCTCGCCCGGCGACTGGGCATGTCGTCCCTCCCGGTCCCAGACCAACCGACCAGGTGCGGGATTCTCCGCGAAGCGTCCCGGATCGATCGTGCCTGCCGCTGCCGGTGGCAGGCCAACGGCGTCGGCATCGGTCAGGACCCGTCTCAGAACGCAGTGGATCAGGCGGTCGAAGTACTGCGCGGCTCGTGCGGTGTCGCTGCTGAAGTCGCCTGCCACCTCCAGGAGATGGTAGTCGGGGGTGGCTTGCCGGACATGCAGCAGTTCGTGGCTTGCCGCCGCGAGGCTGCGCAACGCGGCAAGGCGGACCCGGAAGGGGAACCACTTCCGATTCCCCCGCGCCCCGCAGGAGTCCAGCACCTCGATGGCGCGGTTGGTCCGGGCATGGACCGAGTTCAGGAACGGACGGTTGACGGGTTCGGCCTCTCGGTCCGCCGCATAGCGGGCCAACTCCAGCAGTCCTCTCACGTGTGGCTGGAGGAGGTCCGTGAACTCGTCGTCACCCAACACGCGACGGGGGGCAACTGGTTTGTCGCTGCTTGGTGGTGGCATCGTGGCGTTTCCACTGGCGGATAGGACAGGCAACTGCACTCTACAGTATCGGCGGTCGTCATCGACGCAACGCGGGGCCGGTCGGGGCGTGGACTTCTCAGACGATATCTTCGCATTGGGCATAGGGGGCGGCATAGGCGCAACTGCGTCCACCAGTGCCGATGATTGCCACTTTCTTCCTGGGCATGGTGCGTTCCTCAGGCTGAGTTTCGGGTCTTGCTCGCGGGATGGGGGATTGTCATCCAGACCGTGTACGTTACACGGCAGTTCTCGATCTGTCCCACCACGTCAAGGACTCTACCATGAATCGACTCGTCTCTTGCGCCCTTCTTGTAACTACCGTGGTCGCCACGCGTGCTGCCGAAGCCGGAGACTGGCGGATGTACGAGCTGTACCAGCCCAAGGTCGAGCGACACTTCGTGGTCAATGCCGCCAGTTCGCCGCTCCTTTACAATCACGACAGCAGCGTCGCTTGGTTCCGTGACCGCTGGTTCTGCCTGTGGAACGCCAATACGGCTCCGGCGGAGAGCAAACCCGGCCAGCTGAACTACATGGCGACGAGTCCCGACGGCAAGACATGGACAAAGCCGGTTCCGGTCTTCGCCTCTGCGGCCTGCAGCGAGAACCCGATTCCCTGCCCGAAGGGAACGCAGTGGCAGCCCAATCTGATCGTGGTGGATGGCGAGCTGTGGGCAATCTGGTCGCAGAACTCACGGGATGGCTACAAGGGGTGCTACCTGTCGCGACTAAGATCTCCCGATGGCAAGTGGGAGAACACTCGCCTGCTGTGGGACGGCAGGCCTGAACCCCTGATCGATGGCGTGCACTGGCGCGTGTTCCCTACCCAGAACCCGTGTCGGTTGCGCTCCGGTCGGATTCTGGCTCCGGTGACGATCAGCGGCTCCAGGGCCAAGGATGCGCCTGCTGACCTCCCGAACTGGTGGGCACAGGAGAAGCGGGACAGCGTGATCTACACGGACGACTTGGGCAAGACCTGGCATTGCTCCCCGGGTGCCATCATCCCTGGCAAGAGCTGGGCGCAGTGGGAACCGACGGTCTGGGAGGCGGCGGACGGCACGGTCCTGATGGTGGCCCGCAACAACGATTTCCGTGCCGCCGATGCTGGCGGGGCGTCTCCAGCGACCATGCTCACCCATTCGGAGAGCAAGGACAAGGGCGCGACCTGGAGCCCGCATCGGTTTGTGCCTTTGGAGACGGTGGCCTCGCGCATGCATGTGATCGGCCTGGATGGCGACCGGAAGGTGATGGTTCACAACGACTTCCCAGCCGGGAAGTTCGTTCAGGACCGGCGGAACCTGGCGCTGTTCTTCACCCGTGGTAAGGGCGTGGATTTCGTGGCTGGTCCGGGGATCACGGGCCATGAGCCGGTGGTGGCGTATCCGCAGTTCTGGCGACGTGGCGACGAGCTGCTGGTCAGCTACAGCCAGGCAAACCTGCCCCGCTCGATCAAAGTCGCCCGGATTAGCCCGCTGCCGAAACCGGACAGGCACTACCTGTTCCCGCGTTCCCGGGAGTTCCCGCCCGCTCGACCAGAGCGCCGGGGGGATGCCTGGCGGTTCATGGGGAGCCAGTCCGCACAGTCGATCACGCCGCTGGCCTTGGATGAGGGTGTGGTCACGGTCAGCGCCAAACTTCGGTCGGTGGCGATGGGGTGCCTGGTGGATACCCGCACTGTTGGCCAGCGCTCCGGGCTCGTCGTGGGGCTGAACGCAAGTGGTGGGGCAGTCAAGCCCTTTGCCTTCCTGAACTCTCCCGAGCACAATCTCATTCCTGATCTGCGCCTGAAACGGGTGGGCTGGAATGTGCTGTCCGTCGGGATCGACCGGACGAAGGGGGTCGTCCAGTTTGATCTGAATGGCAAGATGGCAGAGATGCTGTTCACCAAGGAGGACCTGCCGCCGTTCAGCGGGCGGGCGATGCTTGGCAAA
>JABGQJ010000387.1 GCA_018648945.1 Victivallales bacterium | reverse complement strand
GGATCGTCGATGTCGATCAGGGCGGCTCGGGCCGCAGCGGCAGCGACCCCCGATAGTTGCCCGATCAGGGCGGGCACTGCGTCCTTGCCAGCGATCTTGCCGAAGGCTGCAACGGCAGCGCCACGCACTGCTTTGTCTGGATTGCTCAGGCGCGCCTTGACTGCGGCGAGGGCTCCGGTGGCCTGCATGTCGCCGAACATGCGGAGGACAGCGGCCTGTTTGGCCGGCGGGGCCTTGTCCAGCATCGCGACCAAACGTGGCGTGACCAGTTCGGCAGGCAGACTGCGCAGGCCTCGTGCCGCGCTGTCGCGCACGCGCTTCCCTTCGGCAAGCAAGCCGTTCAGAACGAAGTCGGCAGCGGCTTTCTCGTCGGTGGCGGCACAGATCTCGATCACACCACACTGAATGTGGGCGTCTTGCGGTCTGCCCTGCGCGAACGCGAGGGCCTGCTTTACGGCATCGGCTTGCTGGCCGTTGCGGGCGAGGCGCCGCAGAAAGAGCAGGTAGGCCGCATCGGCACGGGCCCGGGCGTAGCGGGACTTGGCGCTGGTCATCCCGCGCAGGACGTCGGCCGCGCGGGGATCGCCGATGGCTCCCAAGGCCTTGCCGGCAACCAAGCGCAGGTCGCGGTTCTCGGACTGGGCGAGCTTGAGCAGTTCGGGCACGCTGGCGGCGTCGGCCACTTCCCCGAGGGCCTTGGTCAAGGTGAGCTGGACGAAACCCGTGGTCTTGGGCAGGGCCGCGCGCAACGCGGTTTTCGCCTGGTCGTTGCCAACCGAGACGAGGGCGCGAGCGGCGAGATCGCAGAGAGTCGGTTTGTCTAGCAGCGGAGTTACGGCGGGCACACACGCCGGGCTCGCGATCGGTTGGAGTTGGTCCAGGAAGAAGGCCTTTACCGCGTCTGGCTTGTTGGCGGCAAGCACGGTGCAGAACGCGGTTTCGAGCCGGTTGCGCAGGGCTTGGTCGCCGCCCACGGTCATGGTCAGTCCGTAGAGCACCATGCGGTCCTTGGTGTCATCGGTTTCCCCGCGTTTCTCGGGCACGACCACCCGGTCGCAGGTGGCATTGAGTTCGGCGAGTGGAGCCTTGGCCAGCTTGGCGATGGCCTCGGCCACGCCGGGGCGTTCGGGTTGGGCAGGCAAGAGGCAGCTGGCGCACAAACCGGCGACGAGGAGGACGCGGCACAGGAGACGGTTCATAGGGGTATCCCGTTCGGCTGGGGCTGAACTTCGCACGGGTTCCGTTCTTGGCAACTTCACAGTGTAGGTTGCGCGGGGCACCTGTCAACTGCTCCCGCCCTGCCAGGCGGGGTGAAGGCACGCCCTGTGGCGCTATGTTGTGCGCACAGCCCGTAGCCATGGAGACTGTCAACGTGCTCAGCGTCATGCTCATCGACCGGTGCAACCGTGCCTGTCCGTTCTGTTTCGCCAAAGAACGGTTCTCTGGCCCGGGCGCGGAGATCTCGCTCGATGATCTGGATGTGCTGATCAGGATCCATCAGGAATGGGGGTTGCCGAGGATGGCGCTGGTGGGAGGCGAGCCCACAATGCACAGCAAACTGGAGATGGTGGTCGAGCGGATACTGGCGGCCGGTTGCCCTTACATCCACCTCTTCACGAATGGCGATATGCCGCAGTCTCGGGCCGACTTCCTGGCTGGTGTGCCGAATATGACCTACCTGGTGAACTACCCGTTGCCAGGGGTGGTAGACGATGTCCAGCGGGCCCGGGTTGACTACTTTGTTGAGCGTTGTGCGCCGACGGCGGTGAGCATGTCGCTGGGATCGACCATCTACGACCGTGAACCGGACCTGGATTTCCTCTTGAGTCGGGCGCTATCAGCTGGCGTTCCGTTGGTCAGAGTGGGGCTTTCACACCCGATCTACTACCCAGGTGGGGCTGAAGTGAATCGCTACCTCACCCGCGAGGATTGTGTGGCGGTCGGGGAGACGGCGACGGCCTTCGTGGAACGCTGTGCGGCGGCTGGGGTTGGAGTGCTCTTCGACTGCCATTTTCCGCTCTGTATGTTCGGGCCCGAGCAGTTGCAGCGGTTGCGGATAGCGCAACCCAAGGCCCCCCCTCCCTTCTTCACGGAGTGTCGTCACGCCACGATCCGACCGGACCTAACCGTGTTCAACTGCTTCGCCACCGGGGCCGTCTTCAACACCCGGCGGATCACCGACTTCTCCGGCCCAGAGGATCTATCAGCCTATCTTGATGACTGCCTGGGGGAGTTCGAGGATACGCCGGGATACGCCGGTTGCGATGAGTGCCCGTTCTTCATGGCGGAGTGCTCGGGAGGGTGCTTCGGCCGGAAGTTCCTGGCTCATCCCATTCCCCCCGAGGTGGTGGAAATGCAACTGACTGCTGGGGAGGGGTAGAGCGCGTTGATGGTATGTGCGCAATCTCCGAAGAAGAGCGACTTGCAGGTCCAGGACTGGCGAGCTAACATAGTCTTTGCAGGTTGGTAGTCATTGGTCGCCCGATAGATGTCGGTCAATTTCAGGAGATCTCGCCATGTTCCAAAAGGCCAAAGTGGTTGTGCAGTTCACCCTGATCGAACTGCTAGTGGTGATCGCGATCATCGCGATTCTCGCATCGATGCTCTTGCCGGCTCTGCAGCAGGCTCGTGAGAAGGCACGTAGCGCGGCCTGCCAAGCGAACCTCAAACAGCTTGGTCTTGGCCTCCTGATGTATGTAGATGACAACGACGACCGCTTTCCGAAGTGGATGGGCTGGAACAGTGGCACAGTCCAGAATTTCCCCGAGCTTCGCTGGGGACCACGCGTCGGACCGTATGTCGGCAATAGCCAGGAAGTGTACTCCTGTCCAAGCCGTGGGAGTTCCAGCTCCAAGTGGGCCATGCCTTCGGGGTGGAATGTCCAGATCAACTATGCGATGGGTCGACTTGGCGGCTGGTCGGCGACGGATGCCAGTGTCACGCTTGGCCAAATTCGGCAGCCTACCAAGACAATCCTGGTTGCTGACTGTGCCCATGCCGAGGACAGTGGCAGCGCCTATCGTATCGGGTATGCCCTGAGGTGCCGGGCGGGATGTGACACTGCCGTACGCAGTTCCTCGAACATCGTCCATGGCGACGGGAGTAACGTCGGTTTCAGTGACGGGCATGTGTCGCATATGAACACCCGTCAGATCATCGCGGACTGGGGCCTGACGATCCGCTCCGGACCATAGGACCGAGAACACATTCTTGATCAACCAAGCGCCGGACGAAGATATGCTTTGTTCGGCGCTTTCTTTGCCAGGGCGGGATCGACGCCGTTGGGTTGGCCGGTGACGACGCGGGCGGCTTCGCGGCAACCGCCGTCGCAGTCGAGGCTGATCGGGCAACCGGCGCAGGCGGCGGGCAGGTAGTCCTTGAAGACAAAGCGCTGCCATTCCGGATGGTCAGGGAGTGTCTCGATGTCGTCTAGGTGCACGAGGCGGACCGGGGAGTGGTTGCAGACGCGGATGTAGCCGGAGGGATCGATCACAAAGAAGTCGCGAGCGGCGGCGCACCGCGTGCCGACGGTCAGGCGTTCGTAGCGCGAGGGGTCGAAGAGGCACTTGGGTAGTTCGGTGCCGACGTTGCCCCAGCGCTTGGCGGTCTGGAGCACGTCCTCGGCGATGTCGAGCATGCGCGGGATGTCTTCGGCAGGCAGGGAAAGCCGGTCGGCGTGCTGGAGCCCGCGCCCTCCTGGCAGGAAGCGGTTGAGCAGAATGTCGCCCGCGCCCGCCAGCAGGGCCTCGGCTAGGGTCTCGTAGAGCTCGTCGATGTTCAGGGCGGTGACGGTCACGCCAGCCGTGGTCTCGACCCCCAGATCGGCAGCGCGGCGGAACCAGCCCAGGATGTCCGCAGTCGTCGTGCTGCCCTGGGTGTGCTCGCCAAAGGTGGTCATGCCAGGGAGGCTGAGACTGAGGTGGACGTCGTGGCGGGCACAGAAGCGGAGCACCTCATCGCTCATCAGCTTGCCGTTGGAGAGCAGATAGAGCTTGGGTGGGCCGAGTCGGCTGCGGAGCTCGCCCTCCTCGGTCTCCACGTGTTCGACTTCGAGGCCGGCAGTATGCTCAATGAGCTCAAGCAACCCCGGCTTGAGTAGGGCTTCGCCACCGGTGAAGGCGAAGATCGTGCAACCCATCTCCCCGAGTCGGGAGACAGCCTGTTTCCATGCCTCGACGGGGAGTTCAGGGCGCAGATCGAAATCGTTGTCGGGGTCAAGCCAGGGGCACGAGCAGAACAGGCAGGCGTGGTTGCATCGGTAGGTCATCTCCAGCACGGCAGTGGCTGGCAGGAAGGACGGGGCAAGGCGGCGGGTGGTGGGCAAGGGGCAGCTCCGGCAATGAGGACTACTTCGTATCTTCCGGCAAGCCAAGCAACTGCCGAAGCCGAGGGATGTGCTTCTGCAAGGGGGTCTCTTCGCCGCAGTAGCCCTCATGCTTAGTCTCACCCGCGAGGAACTCCGTGATCAGCACGAGGTCGTTGCTGTTAATGCCATTTGCGCGATGGCTGGTCTTGTGGTCGTGATGGACTACCAAGTCCAACGACCCTCCTTGGGCATTTGGGAAGCACGCTGTGCAGAAGCCGGTCTCGAGCAGTTCCACACGCAAGCCCTTGATCTCGCTTAGCAGTTCGCGGCAGGCGTCCAACTCGTGGGCGAGTTGGGGGTATTCCTGAATACTCAGAACACCTCTTTCGCCACAGCGCGGGCAGACGTAGTCAGACAGGATGAGCGGAGGAGCAGGCGCATAGCAGCAGGCTCCGCAGGAGAGGTCCCGAGGTCGGGC
Organism: Victivallales bacterium; assembly: GCA_018648945.1. The sequence continues at coordinate 2,541 of JABGQJ010000387.1, read as the reverse complement.
GCTTGCTGCCAGACTCAGCAGCCGTTGTTCGTACTCTACTCGGGTGGGTGCCATGGCGCAGAATCCCCTTCTCCGCTACCTAGTTTCCTTGAGCAGACCAAGCAACTGCCGAAGCCGAGGGAGGTGGTCCTTCAGAGGGGTTTCCCTTCCCTGGCTGCCCTTGTGCTTGGTCTCGCCCGCCAGGAACTCTGTGATCAGCAGGAGGTCGTTGCTGCTGATTCCGTTGACCCGGTGGCTGGTGCCGTCGGCGTTGTGGATCACGAGGTCGAGCGAAGGCGCCTTGGCTTCGGGGAAGCAGGTGGCGCAGAACCCAGTCTCGATCAGCTCTGCTTTCAGCCCTTTGATCTGCTTGAGTTGGCGTCGGCAGGCGTCCAGTTCCCGGGAATTGCGGGAGCGCTTGGGATTGGCCAGGACGGTCTTTGCCTTGCAGGTGGGGCAGACATAGTCGAAGCGGTCGGGCGGCATGGCGGTTTTGTAGCACATGGCGCCGAGCGAGAGTTCCTTGGGTGGTTCGCTGGCGGCCAGCTTTTGCAGGCGCTGCTGGTAGTCGGCGGAGGAGGACACAGCGCGCTCTTTCATGGCGGGTGCGTTCTCTGCCGCTGGGATGGCCTTGCTGGTGTTGGCGACGAACACGGCCACGGAAAGAAGCAGGGCAATGATGATGCCGATCAGGATCCCCATGGGGTCACCTCACTTCTTGAGCGGGCCCGTGCCGAGGAGCTCGGCCAGCCGTTTGGTGTAGTTGCGGAGGGGTCTCTCGCCGCCTGGGCCGGTATCGTGCTTGTCTTTGCCAGCCACGAACTCGGCAATGAGCTGGAGATCGCTGGCGGTGACCGGAGCCACAGTGTGGATCTTGTTCGCCGCATAGCGGATGCGGACACCAAGGACGGGTTGCTTGGCATCAGGGTCGCACGTCGCGCAGAACCCTGTTTCGGTCAATTCGATATCCAGGCCCTTGATGGTCTTCAGGACTCGTCGACAGGCGTCGAGCTCCCACGCCGTGTGCGCGGGCTTTGGGTTGGCCAGGACGGTCTTCGTGTTGCAGGCGGGGCACGTGTAGTCGAGCCGGTCTGGAATCATGGCGGGTTCATAGCACATGGCCCCGGGCGAGAGCTTCTTAGGCGGCTCGCTGGCGGCCAGTTTCTGCAGGCGCTGCCGGTATTCAACCTGAGAAGGGGAGAGGGTACGCGTCTCAATGGCGGTTCTGCCTGCCGCAGGTGGCGCAGTCTCGCTGGAGCTGTTGGCGACGAACACGGCCACGGCGAGGAGCAGGGCGGCGATGATGCCAATCAGGATTCCCACGGGGTCACCTCACTTCTTGATCGGGCCCGTACCGAGCAATTCAGCCAGTCGTTTGGCGTAGTCGCGGAGGGGTTTCTCGCCCGCTTGACCACCGTCGTGCTTGTCCTTGCCAGCCATGAATTCGGCGATGAGTTGGAGATCCACAGAGGCGATGGGAGCCATCGTGTGGATCTTGTTGCCCGCATAGCGGATGCGGATGCCGAGGACGGGTGCCTTGGCATCGGGATCGCACTTCGCGCAGAATCCTGTTTCCGTCAGTTCGATGTTCAGCCCCTTGATTGTCTTGAGGGTGCGTCGGCAGGCAGCGAGTTCCCATTGGATGGGGGCTTGGGTCTGGGTACGGGCGTGGACGGTCTTGGTCTGGCAGGCGGGACACACATAGTCGAAGCGATCGGGCGGCATGGCCATGTCGTAGCACATGGCACCGGGGGAGAGCTTCCTTGGGGGGGCGCTCTCGGCCAGCTTCTCCAGGCGTTCGCGCAGGGCGTCCGGGGCTACCTGGACAGGCGGCTGGGTGGCGAGCTGGGTCATGGCGACCGGGGGCTTCTCGGCGGCGGACGCGCGCCCTGCCATTCCCAGGCTGAAGAGCACAATCACAGCTGCTGCGATACCAAGGAGAATTTCCATCGGTCTGTCTCCGAACACAGACGTGGTGGCAAACAAATACCAGCCGTACTGTGCCTTGTCTAGAGAAGCCCGTCAAACGACGGGGCTTGCTACCTCTCCCTTCGGGTACGAAATTGCCGGGAAGGTCCTGCGGGATTTCCTGCTGTTCTTGAACCATATTCAGAAACGGGTCCACCATGCGTTCGTCCTCTCTCTCTGTCGAGCTCGACTCGCGCCCCATCGAGTTTGGTGTCCGCTCGGTCAACACTCTCATCGTGGGCGCGGGGGCGGCCGGGCTGAAATGCGCAGATACGCTGCACGGTCTCGGGGTGACGGATATTGCGGTGGTGGTAGACCGCTTGGGTAACGGCACCAGCAACAACTCTGGCTCGGACAAGCAGACCTACTACAAACTGGGCATCTTCGGGGATGAGCCGGACAGTCCGATGGACTTCGCCCAGTCCCTGTTCAAGGGCGGTATGATGCACGGCGATCTGGCCTACATCGAGGGCCTCGGCTCGGCCCCCGCCTTCTTCGACCTCTGTCGCCTGGGGGTGCCGTTTCCCTTCAATCGCTTTGGTGGATACGTGGGCTACAAGACCGATCACGATCCTCGCCAGCGGGCGACATCGG
>JABGQJ010000386.1 GCA_018648945.1 Victivallales bacterium | reverse complement strand
GGGAACACTCTCGCCGAAGGCCCCCCGGAGGGAGTAGATCTGGCCGCCCTTGCCGATGCGCAGGCTGAAGGAGTTGTGTTCATCCTGCCGGTGCTCGACCTCGTGAAGGAAGACCCAGCGCTCGTCCAATCCCAGGGTCCAGGAGCTATCGCTCGGGTAGTAGGCCGATGTCATCTTGGTCCAGCCCCGCTGTGCCTCGGGGAGCGCCACGGCGGACGCGGGGAAGACATCCAGGACGACAGCGGGCGTTGCCTGCCATGCCGTCTCCGGTTTCGGCACGTCCACTTCAGTGGGGGCTTGCTGGATGGCTACCTCGCTCTCGATCTGGACCCGGAGATTGTCAAGCAACACATGCCCATCGTTCTTGCCGAAGAGGACGAACGCGATCCAGTCGATGCGGGGCACGGCACCGGCAAGCGGCGCGTCCACTTGCCTTGTGCCCAACCGGGCATCGTTGACGGTGAGGCGGAGCCTGCCCCCCTCGATCCCCACGGGCAGGGACAGCGCGCAGTGTACCCACTCGCCCGGCGTAGTCGGGATTCGCTTGTCGTTTAGGCGCACATGGTCGGCGGCACAGGCCAGGGACAGATGGTCCCTCCTCTTGGTAAAATCGCGGGCGAGAAGGGTGACCGACGCCCCCCCCTTCCTGGGGATCAGCAGGTCGAAGGAGATTCTCAGCGTGCCGCTCTTGATGACCTCCTCGTTGTACAGCCACCAGCAGAGCGACGGCGTGTGGCCGAGCTTGACGGAACGAGAGTTCTTGACCCGAATCGACTTCGCGCTGCCGCCCGCACCGCCCGCGTGCTCGGAGACCCCGGCCGCGCCCGTGGAGTCGATGACCGGCAGCATGCAGCGCAGCTGGGGAGCAGGAGCGTGCAACCGAAAGCCCGTTGCATCGCCGTGCGGGTCGCGCGTGACACTCTTGACGATCCCCTCCTCGAAATCGTCGGCCACGAGTACTCGCGTCGCTCCCCCGGGTTCGGCGCTCCCGGCCGCGAGGGAACAACAACCCGTGAACAGAACAGCGACGGAGAGGAGCACCAACCCGAGACCAGAAGCGTTCCGGCTCATGGCGCCTTCTCCAGCTTCACGGACACGTTGTCCACATACGTTGTGCCGGCCTCGTTCCCGCCCGCTGAGAAGCCTAGCCAGGAGAGACCAACGAACTCGGGATTGGTGAAGGGCCGCTTGAAGGAGTGCTTCTTCCCATCGGCCGTGGTGATGGTGGCGTTGACAACCCTCTTGCCGGGGAGGCCCTGGCGGAAGGAGAGCTCCACATGGTGCCAGCCGCCCTTCGGGGCTGCCACCTTCTTGCCCTGCACATCGATGGTGCCGTCGGGTGAGATGGCGACTTGGCTCACGGTTCGGAAAGGCGGGCGACCGCCGTAGTCGCCGTAGTGGCGGAGCATCACATTCAGGCGTCCGGGTTGCTCGCGACTCATCATGACATCGAAGGAGAGAGTCAGGACGCCGCCCAGGATCTTGGGTGCGGGGAAGCGCGTTTCCCAGATGGGCATCCAGGGATACTTGAGACCTGCCGCGTCGCGAAGCATGAGGGAGTGCTGGCCCGACTTGGCAGCAGCATCGGTCACGACGATGGCCGATCCCTTGCCCTCGTCCGCTCCGTTGATCTGCCCTGGTGCAACCCCGATCTTGCCCTTCTCAAAGTCGTTACGATAGAGCCAGATGGAGTCGCCAGTCAGGGGCTTGAGCAGATCTGGTCCGTCCTCCTCCGTGCCCGTAGGGCCCTTGGTGTAGAGCGACTTCGGCGGGGCGGTCTTTGCATCGGCGGTAGCGAGGCAGAGAATGGTCCCGTCCTTCAGGGGTAGGAAGACGCGCTGCTCGGCGGCGGCCAGGCCGTCCCAGACGGGGGCCGAGGGTAGGATCAACTCGCCCGTGGGCTTACCATCCTTGGCGGACAGCGTCCAGAGGAGTCCCCCCTTGCCCCCCCGGTAGGATGCCTCGATATTGGTCTTGGCGAAGCCGGGACGCATGGGTACGCCGGCAACGACCAGCGTCTCGTCGGCAACGAGGATAGCGTGTCCGGCAATGGGGATCTGCGTGGTCCAGCGTCGAGCCCATTTCTCCCACTTGCGGGCGTGGGGGACGGCTGGTCCGCCGAGGCTCGGAATGCGCCTGCCGCGCCTGCCGGCAGGGACCTTGTGTCCGGCGATCACGCGGTACATCTTCAGAGGGTCGTCTTCCCGCTGGGTGTGGCGTCCGGGGGAGTAGCCGCGCACTTCGTAGTAGCGGTTGCCGGTCACGACCATGATGTCCCCTTGGGGGCCATCGCCATCGTAGCCTTTGCCCGGCCCGTAGGAGAAGTCGGTGTCGACCGTCCAGTACGTGCGGTGCTGGGGGCTGTCGCAGAGGAAGCCGGTGGAGGACATCAGGTGCGGTGTTTTGATGTCGTAGGGGCTGATGGGGCTCAGGTCGTTCTTGAACCCTTGGTGGCGGATGTAGAGATTGTCGCCCTTGCTGGCGAAGATGCCGGAGCGGAACCCCTGGCTGCGATGGGTCTTCCCTCGTTGGACGATGGGGAAGCTCTTGTCGTCGTAGGGACCGGCCATGGTTCGGCGGTGCTTCACCTCGCCGGTCTGCGGATTGAGGGCGTAGGCGACGATGCCGCCATCCAGGAACGAGCTTCTGCCTGCCGCAAAGTAGGCGAGGTCGTTCTTGATCATGATACTGCCATTGACCGGCCAGGCCGATTCCAGCTGCTCGAAGGCGCACATGTAGCGAACATCCGGCATGTCGGAGAACTTCCAGACCAGATCGCCAGTCTTGGCGTTGAGGCAATAGACCCAGCCATCTCGCGAACCGAACAGGGCGAGGCCTTGGTAGTAGGTGGGCGGCGAGTCGATAGGCCCGTCGGCAGTGAACTGCCATTTCTGGTCGCCCGTGCGGCTATCCAGAGCGAAGACCGTGTGCATGCCTTTGACGGCAGTCAGCAGCAGCCCGTCCGCGATCACTGGCGCCGTGGGGGTGCCGGGGAGGGTGGCGCGCCACGCGACTTTGAGCTGTTTGGGGACCTGCATGGTCGTGACGCCGCTGCGGGCGTTGTCGCGCCGGTAAGTGGGCCAATCGGTCGCCGATGCCTTCGCACCCGTCGGCCCGCGCCCGTAGGCGGGGCCCTTGATCAGGCGCGAGGCGGGCTCGGCCGCCATCAGTTTGCCTTGGTCACGGGACTGGTTGTAGGTGCAGTTGAAGCCGAGCAGCATGCTGCCGATTTCGCAGGCGCAGACATAGGGGGAGGAGTAGAGGCGCCCGAAGCTCGGGGTCATGGCCAGGCCGCAGGTTGCTCGCATCCAGGGGCCGGGGTACTCGCCGCTACCGTCCAGAGCCACGAGATCGGTGCCGCCGGACTTGGAGTTGATGTAGTACTCCTGGGTGATCCGGTTGCGGTAACAGCGGTCGTGGCTCATGGGCCCGGTCATGTTTTGCTGGAGCTCGCGTTTGACCTCGCCGGTGGCGGGATCGAGGCCCTTGAGAAACCCGGTCCACACCAGGCCATCGACATAGAACAGGTCCCCGTTCTTGGTGTAGTTGCACTCGGTATTGCCCTGCCAGAGGAGCGAACCGTCGGCCATGCTGTAGGCCTTGACGAGGTTCAGATCCGAGCAGAAGAGCCACTTCTCGGTCATCACCAGAGTGGGTGGGGAGTTGTTGTACTTCAGGATGTAGACGCCCTTGCGCGGCATGTCCTGGAAGTAGGGGTAGGCCTGGCGCCAGATTTCCTGGCCGGTCTTGCTGTTCCGGCAGACGAGGGCGTTGCGCGTGAGGTAGGCCAGCTTCCCGCTCTTGATGCTCAGGGTGCCGCCGATGTAGCCGTCCGTCCCCTCGATGGGGATCTCCCAGAGGGTCTTCCCGCTGCCGGCATCCCGTGCGGAGAGCTTCACCGTGGCAATCTCGAGGGCATCGAAGCCCTTGCGCTTGCCGACCCCGGTGCGGAAGGCGTAGGGCTCGCCCTGGATGGCGAAGATCATGCCACCGGCATGGGCCAGCTCGCGGGTGTTTTCACTGTTCTTGAAGGTCGAGAGGATATCCCCGGTGGCACCGTCGAACACGGTAATCGGCCCATCGTAGCCGTCGGTGCAATAGACCTTGCCGTCGACCGCGAGCACTAGGCGCTGTAGCTGCACTGGAATGTCCTTGACCGGGTGGCAGCCCTCCTTATCCCAGTCCTTCAGCGGATGCCGCCACAGTTCGCAGCCGTTGAAGGCATCACGGGCCAGGAGCACATACTGCTTGGGCAGCCTGCCCGACTCCGTGGTCGCCATGTCCTCGATGGTGAAGAGTCGCCCGTTGTCCGAGACCATGGAGGTGACCGAGGGCATGACCACTTTGACGCGGCCGTAGCGGCTGCCGGCGGTCCACTGCAGTCGTTCGGGTGGACCGGCGCTGTCCTTGGCCGCTCCGTTGTTGTCGGCGCCGCAGAGGTACTGGTTCCATTCGCCCATCTCCTTGGGCCAGGGCTTGACGTGGGTTTGCCAGCCGGCATCGGTCTTGAACAACGCCGTGCCACCGGGGACGAGGATGCGCAGCGCTTCTGCCTGCGACACGTTGGCCTTGCCCACGAGGACGATGTTCGCCAGACTGTCAATGCAGGGAAGGACCTTGCCGTCGAAGCTGGCAACCGAGAGTTTCCCATAGATGCCCTTGGCCAGGAATCGCTTCCTGAGGGCAGCCACGGCGGCGGAGTCGCTCTCCAGCCCGCGCACGGTGCAGCCGGTGGCGGCGGCCTCGTCGTAGGTCGCGGGCTCGGCATTTACGAGCAGGATCACGCCATTCCGCAGACGGGCCGTCTGAACGATCTCGGCCAGCTTGCCAGCGAGCACGGCCTGGAGCGAACACAGCAAGCCCAGCAGTATGGCGGAGGAGATTCGTCTATCGTGTATCATCGTGCTTCCTGTGTTCTCGCCTCGTCAGTTGTCCCCCATCGGGTCTTCCAGGGCTGAGACTTGCTCACGTGCCGTCGATGCGACGTCCGTCGGGATCAGGGGAATGTCGGTCCCATCGGCAAGCGAGAGCTTGACGATCGAGTGCGTGTCGCGGTTCTTCTCCCCGCTGAGGGTCAGGGAAAGCTCGTTGCTGTCCTGGCGGCAGGCGACGTCCTCCCCGCCTAGTTCCGTGCAGGCGAGGACTTCACGCGGCAGCGCTGGCAGTGCGAGCGCGCCGTTCTGCCACTCGAAGACATGCAGGTAGAGGTCGTTGCCACGGATCGTGGCACCACCCCACTCGCCGTTGATGTAGGGACCGCCTTGCGTCTCGTAGAGGCCCTCGCCGAAGGTCTGCATCCAGGGACCAAAAGCCTTCAGAAGGCCCATCTCCTCGGGGCGCAGCTGCCCGGTGGACATGGGACCGGCGTTCAGCAACAGGTTGCCCCGGCCCGTGACGCAGGCGGAGAGCGTCTTGGCGCACTCGGCGAAGCTCCGCGTGATCGCTTCGGGGCGGTACGACCAGCCACCGCCGTCTGCCGGTCGGGACATGACGATGCAGGATTCCCAGGGCCGGTCCTTCATGAATACGCCGATCTTGCCCTCGGGAGTATCGAAGTCGCCCTTCACCAGTTCGGCGAGTTCTGGGTCCGGCGTGCCGGCCTTGTGGCCGAAGACAAAGCGGGCGGCGCGGTTGTTGACGAGGATGCCGGGCTGGAGTTTGTGGATCATCTCGAACAGCTCGCGGAACCGGTAGTCGGCCCAGGTCCCAGCCACGTGGTCGAACCACAGGAGATCCACCTTGCCAAAGTTGCTCAGTAGCTCACGGACCTGACCGTGGTAGAAGTCGTTGTACTTGCTGTTGTCGCCGACCAGGTAGTCCGGGTGATACCAGTCGCGGGTGGAGTAGTACCAGCCCAGCTTCAGACCATGCCGGCGGATGGCGTCGGCCAGTTCCCGGCAGATGTCGCGCTTGAAGGGGGTGTTGGCGATGTTGTAGTCCGACATCTGGGTGTGCCAGTTGGCGAAGCCATCGTGATGCTTGCTGGTGAAGACGATGTACTTCATCCCTGCCTGCTTGGCGGCCAGGACGATGGCGTCCGCGTCGAACTCCACCGGGTTGAAGCGCGTGTAGTACTGGTCGTATTCCGCATCCGGAATCCGGGCTCTGCCCGGGTGGTCGTAGGGATGGCTCCTCCGATCCCAGCCAATCTCGACGCCGCCCACGCTGGAAGGTCCCCAGTGAATGAAGAGGCCGAACTTGCTGTCCAACCACCACTGCATGTCCATCTGACGTTCCATTGCCATCATTCCACCTCTGCTTTCGCCCGTGTCGGATACCCGGGCAGGGAGCGGCTGTAGTCTTCTATCTGACCGGCTAGCGCGCGGGCTAGGTCCGGCTTGTCACTCGCCAGATTCCGGGTCTGGGCCTCGTCTGCGTAGGTGTCGTATAGGGCCTGCAGGCCGCTGACGGGATTCATCAACAGCATGTACTCTTCTTGCCGAATACCAAGCATGGGCCAGTTGTTGATCGTCTCGTCGTTACTCGTACAGTCGCAGTTGCGCCACTCCCACATCATGGGCATGCCACGCTTGAACTCCCGGCCATGCAGGGCGGATAGGGCGCTCGCACCATCCAGGTCCCACCTCAGCGGTACGGGAATCCCGGCTGCTTCCAGGAAGGTCGGAACGAGGTCAACAGCCGAGATCCAGGTGTCGTCGATCACGTGGTTGACCGGCGTATGCCCCGGCCAACGGACAATGAAGGGCACGCGGATGCCGCCATCGAACATGACGTGCTTGCGGCCACGCAGGTGGAGCACGGAGCCATAGGTGCCCAACTGTTCGCGGCTGACCTCCGGACCATTGTCACTGGAGAAGATGACCAGCGTGTTGTCGGCCAGGCCCAGTTCGTCGAGGGCGGCTAGCACGCGGCCGATGTGCCGGTCGGCGTTGTGGATGACCGAGTAGTAGGTCTGCTGCGGTTCGGGAAGACGCTTGAATGGCTCACGCTGATCTTCGGTTGGGTGCAGCGGCGTGTGCGGGTCCTTGAGCCAGAGGTTGATGAAGAAGGGCTCCGTTGGATCCTGCTTGATGAAGTCGATGGTCGCGTCCGCCGCCATGCGGCTGGAGTTGGCGGCCCAGACGGCATCCGAATCGTTGTAGAGCGTAAAGGGCCACGGGGTGGTCTCGTACCAGGTGGGCCCGTTGCCGTTCCAGGTGCGGGTGTCGTCGTAGCCGTATTCCGTCACGAATGGCGCGTCCGGATGGCCGTGGATGCCGCCGCCGCCGCCGAGGTGCCACTTGCCGTAGTGGGCGGTGCGGTAGCCATTCTCTTGCATCAGGCGTGGCAGGGATGGTGCGCCGATGTCCAGCCAGTTGGGCATATGTCGGGCTTGGTTGGAG
>JABGQJ010000385.1 GCA_018648945.1 Victivallales bacterium | reverse complement strand
CCGAAGGCTGCCTGAAGGGCGTGGACGCGGTTGCCGGCGGCGGTTCCTACTGGCATGTGGACCGGAAGAAATACCCCACCAAGAACACCTGTGCCAACGGCCCTCTCGCCACCGCCCTCCTTCGCGTCCGCAAGCACCTGGAAGATCAGGAGGTCCGCGCGCGCTATCTCAAACAGGCAGAGGAGGTCCTGATCTGGACCCGCGACACGCTGAAGGACGGGCGCGGGCTCATGCTGGACAGCATCCACACCGAGACTGGGAAGGTCAACACCTGGACCTTCACCTACAACACCGCCCTGATGATCCAAGGCTGGCTCGAGCTGTACGCGGTCACCGGAAAGTCGACACACCTGGCGGAGGCGAACCAGCTGGCCAGGGCCTCCGCGCACTGGCTGAAGGCCCATGCGCCGGCTCCCGACGGCCACCACTACGAGGACGCCACCTTCTTCGTCGTCCATCTGGTCGAGGCCCTCCTCCACCTGCACGCCATCACTGGTGAGGACCGCTGGCTTGTCCTGGGCGAGCAGACCGCCGACTTCTACTGGCACGCCTGGCGGCGGGGCCGGACCCACAAGCTACTCGAAACCGCCGCCATTGCTCGCATGCAGTGGCTCCTGGCCGACGCAGGGCGAACGCACCTGGCCGCCTGTCCACCAGGCGTGCGCTACATACGGATCGAAGCCGATGGCAAGAACCGCCCCCTTGTCCTCGGCGAAGTGGACGTCGTCTGCGACGGTACCAACATCGCCGCGACCGGCAAGGCCTATCAGAGCACCACCATCGACAACGCCTTTGCCGTCTATGCCACCGATGGGGCCATCGACAGCATCAGCCGCACTTCCCCCGACAGAAGCCCCTCATGGTGGGAGCTTGAGCTGCCACGTTCCCGCAACGTGCGGGATGTCCGCATCCATGCCCACGGCGATGGCGAGAAGGGGATGGAGACCGCGACGCTAGTTCTGCTTGATGCTCACCGCCGCGTCCTCTGGAGTGGCGTTCCCGGTTCATTGCGCGAGTAGGGACGTCCCATCCGCCCGGCAGCGATCGGCTTTCTTGCAAGAACGTCTTGCTTTGCTGGCATTGGTTGGACCGGGCACTAACGTCCGCCCCGCAACTAATCTGTACCGTGAACCGGTGAGACCAGCGGCTACGAGGCGGGCACAACCATGTTGATCACGATCATTGGCAGAGGACACGGTGGCACGCGCGCCATGTCGCACACGCTCAGCGAGAGCGGTGTCTATATGGGCGCGGAGCTGAACACGTCCGGGGATCTGATTCCCCCGGACGAGATGTATGAGGCCTGTCGAGTCATGGCCAAGCACGTGAAGCATCTCGGCGGCGTGCGCTGGGACTTCGAAGCGCTGCATCGGATGCCCATCGATCCGGCCTTCACCCGCCTGGTGGAGTCCTTCCTCGCCTCCGTACTGGCCAGCGATGCGCCCCGGCGTGGCTGGAAATTGCCCGAGACCACCCTCGTCTTTCCCTGGATCATCCGCATGTTCCCGGAGATCAAGTACATCCATTGGGTTCGCGATCCGCGGGACAGCATCCTGGGAGGGCATGTGACCGACGATCTTGCCGGCTTCCATATCCCCTACTCGCACACGGACAATCTGCGCGAACGCCGGGCGATCAGCTGGAAGTACCAAGTCGAACTCGTTCGTGCCACCCCCAAGCCCGCCAACTGGATCGCCGTCCGCTTCGAGGACTTCGTGCTCAAGCAGGAGGAGACGTTAGCTCGGCTGGAGGACTACCTGGGCTTCGATCTCGCCCGCATTCCGGTGCGCCCCGAGGCTGTCGGACGCTACCTCTCCGACCCCAATCCACACACCTTCCCCTTCTTCGCAGACGATGAGTTCTACGACGTCTCCGACACGCTGGTGCCGGAAACAGCGTAGTCAGGACGGGCACAACCGGCAACTTGCACTTACTGTAGGCCCGGATTCCACTTCCGAGCAACAGGAGATGCCAGCGATGTCGGACGTTCTCAGCCCCGCCGAACGCATCCTCGCCGCCTTCGAGAAACGGAGAATCGACCGGATTGCCATTTACCACTCCGGGTTCTCCTCGCGGGTGGGTAGCGCCCTGCTGGGGCATGAATGCTACAGTGGCGGCGGGATCAACCAGTGGCGCGAATCCAAGGCCCTCTGGGAGGGGCCCGACGCCCATGCCGCATTTGTCGAGCAAACCACCCAGGATGCGCGCGATCTGGCCCGGGTCTCCAAAAGCGACATGATCCGCCTTGCGTATTGGCGGCTCCCCACCAAACCGACCAGGAAGATCGACGAGTACACCTATCTCTTCGGCGATCCCGATGGCACCTACAAGGTGCAGCAGCTCGATCCGGTCACGGAACTCTATCAGGTGATCGATTCCTGCGACCCCAGCGCCCCGCAAACCGTCGAGGACCTTGAGCCTATCGTCGCCGCCCGCGAACGCGCGTTGGAGAACTACCATCCCACCGCCGCCGGCTTCAAGTCGCTGATGGAGTCCTATGACCACTTCGCTCCCGAATACGCTGTCCCTGCGGGCGGCTACGGGCTCAGCGTGCCCAATCGCGAATTGGTCTGGCTCGAGGCCATTGCGGTCCGCCCCGACTTGGTCGAGCGTTACCTTGAGTGTCAGTGCGTCGTTGCCTGCCGCTATATCGAGGCCATGGGCGAGCTGCCCATTCGCTACTGCATGGGCGGTGGCGATTTCTGCGGCAACAATGGTCCCAACTACTCTCCGCAGTTCTTCCACGAAGCCATGCTCCCGCGCCTCAAGCGGATGAGCGATACCGCCCACAAGCACGGCAAGTTCACGACCTTCGCCTCTGACGGCGATCTTTGGCCCGTGGCCGATGATCTCTTCGGGGCCTCCGGCACGGACGCGTTCCACGAGATCGACCGCATTGCTGGCATGGATCACCGGAAGCTCCGGGAACGCTACCCCAATCTCACCTGTTTCGGCAATATCAGCACGATCACCCTCCACCTTGGCAGCAAGGAGGACGTCATCGCCGAAGCCCGTGACAACGCCGAAGCCGCCCTGGAGTTGGGCGGCATCATCTGCGGGGTCAGCAACCAGGTGCCTCCGCTTGTCCCCATCGAGAACGTCATCGCCATGTTTGAGACCTTGGCCGAGTACCACTGACGGCAACGGGTCCCGCGTTGGCTCCTTCGCGCCGTGCCTTGCCGTAGCGGGGAGGAATAGCACAGTGTTGCGCAGGGGGCGTGTGGCGGCTCTTGAGGCGATGGGCTACGGTATGCGGCCATGCCAGAACCTGTCAGCCTGTGAGGGCAATGAGAGCCAGAGCCGCCAAGTCCAGTCGCACGAGACACCGCACCTACAAGAAGGAGCGCGGGTTCTTCGGGCAGCGCCAACCCAAGAAGGAAGACGGGAAGGACAAGGAGGACGCGACCAAACCCAGGCACAATCTGCGGCACTACCTGGGACGCTACATCAGCGTGCTGTGGAGCTTCCGGGGGTATGTGGGCATCTTGGTCGCGCTGGGCTTCTTCAGCATGATCTTCCGGGCGGTGCTGCCGTGGACGAGCAAGTTCATGATCGACACGGTGCTGACCAAGAACCAGCTGCCCCTGCTCTTCGGCACGTGCGGTGTGCTGCTGTTCATCGCGGTGGCGGACGTCGTCATCGCCTCGATCACCGACTACACCAGCCGGTTGCTGTCGAGCAAGTTGCAGGTCCACATGCGGCGATTGCTGATCGGGCATCTGCAGACCATGCCGCTGGACAAGTTGGAGAAGCTGAAGACGGGAGGCATCATCAGCCGTCTGGAGGGGGATGTGGGGAGCTTCAGCGACCTGCTATACGAGGGGTTCCTGACGCCGCTCTCGGGCATCCTGATGTTCGCCATCGCGGTCGGTTCGCTGGTGCTGATCAGCCCGATAGTGACGCTGGTGTGCTGCTGCTTCTGCTTCGTGCTGTTCTGCCTGGCCTATCTGGTGTTCAACGTCATGCGCCCGCTGTTCCGGGATATCCGGGAGGATGTGGCCCAGATTTCAGGGCGGTTGGCGGAGACCTTCGGGGGAATCCGGGTGGTGCGCTGTTTCGGGCGCGAGACGCACGAGTCGCGGGAGTTCGTGACCTCGCACCATCTGGTGCTGCGCAAGAATCTGCACACGGCGGGGCTGAACATCGCGGTCCACCGGACGGTGTGGTTCATCCACTGGTGCATGAACATCGCGATTTGGGGCACGGCCGGGTATTTCGTGATCCACGACAAGCGCTTGACGGTGGGTGAGGTGGTGGTGTTTGTGCAGTTCACCCATTGGTTCTTCCAGCCGGTATTCATGATCATGCACAGCCTGTCGCACATGCAGAACAGCATTGCCTGCACGGAGCGCATCTTCGACCTGCTGGACGAGGAAGTGGTGATCAAGGACGAGCCCGATGCGGTGGGGGTGGAGGCGGTGCGCGAGTCACTTCGCTTCGAGGGCGTCTCCTTCGCCTACGACAGCGAGAAGGAAGTGCTGCGCGAACTGAGCTTTGAGATTCCGGCGGGGCAGACCGTGGCCCTGGTCGGTCCGTCGGGCGCGGGCAAGACAACGGTGACGAATCTGCTGGTCCGATTCTACGACGCCGAGGCGGGGAAGATCCTGCTCGATGGCAGGGAGGTCCAGCATTTCCGTCTGCGGGATTACCGAGGGCTGTTCAGCCTGGTTCTTCAGGATGTATTCCTCTTTGACGGCACGGTGGCGGAGAACATCTCCTACAGCTTTCCGGAGGCGACCCGCGAGCAGGTCGTGGCCGCAGCCGATGCGGCGTGCGCGGACGAGTTCATCATGGAGTTCCCGGATGGTTACGAGACGATCATCGGCGAGCGCGGGGTGAAGCTCTCGGGCGGACAGAAGCAACGCATCAGTCTGGCCCGGGCGATTCTGCGCGATCCCGAGGTGCTGATTCTCGACGAGGCGACGAGCAGCCTCGACTCCGAGAGCGAGGCCTTGATCCAGGAGGCCCTGAAGACGATTTTGAAGGGGCGGACGACCCTGGTCATTGCGCACCGTCTGAGCACGATTATGGATGCCGACAAGATCGCGGTTCTGGTGGACGGCAAGATCGTGGAGGAGGGGACCCACGAAGTGTTGCTGGCGCGGGAGGGGAAGTACTACGAGATGTTTACCAAGCAGATGGAGAAGGCGAAGGGCAAGGCGGCGTTCCTCGACTGGGATGTTGCCGAGAATGAAGGGGAGGGCGGCTCATGAAGTGGCGTCGACTTCTCTTCCTGGCTTCCTTGGGAATGCTGCTCGTACTGGCGGCTCTGGTCGCAGTTGCGGTGTTGGTACCGATCCGGTTCACGGTTGGCGTGCCCGGGGCTGTGCAACCCGTACGGACGTGGCGGGTGACGGCCGCGGAGAGCGGGCTGGCAGTGGAGATCCGGGCCGAGGGCCCGGTGAAAAAGGGCGATTGCCTGTATCGGCTGGACGACGGAAGCGACCGCCGCCGTTTGGCGGAAGTCGAGGCCCAGATGGGAGTGCTGGGCGAGCGCCTGGACCTGGAACGGAAGGCGATGGCCAATCAGGAGGTGGCGTGGGGCCTGGAGGCAGAGGTGCTGCGGGCCGAACGTGCGGAAACAGCTGGGATCCTGGCCCAGGCCACGGGTGAGGAAGCCCGAATGATGGCTGCTGAGATCGCGGCCAGGAGCCTGGCCCAGAACGTGGTCGATGCAGAGCTGGCTGCATCCGAATACGCGATCCTGCGCAAACTGGCGGCGGATCTGAGTGTGCCGGCCATGGAGATGGCTCAGGGCGAAGCCCGGGCGAAGAAGGCTGCTCTCCAAGTGGAGCGGGCGAAGCTTGAGGAACAGCGCCGCGTGTTGGGAGAGGAGCACGACATTGCGCGTCTGCGGATGCAGTTGGGGAAACACGATGCGCGGGAGAAACAGATTCTCGGGCGCCAGCAGGATGCCCGGGCGTTGGCCGAGGTGGCGTACCGCATCGCGCAGCTTCAGGCCGAATGTGCAGAACTCGAGGGCGTGATCCGGCGCAAGACCTGCGCGGCCGATTGCGACGGGGACTGGGGGGGGCTGCCCTTTGTGCCGGGCGAGTATGTGGCTCAGGGCGCCTTGGTTGGCGTGTTGCGGAGCACCGCCGGTCTGCTTTTTGTGGGCGAGGCCAAGTCCATGGACTATGCGTGGCTGACCGATGGCGCTGTTGCCCGGCTGCGCCTGCAGGCCTATCCTTTCCTCAAGTACGGCTCTCTGCCCGCCACCATCACTGGGCTTGAGGCCACCGCCGACGGTGAGCAACCACGATTCGTGGTGAAGCTGGCGCTGGATGATGCGAAGGGGAACTACCTCCCGACCGTCGGCCTGGCGGGAGTGGCACATGTGGTTGTGTTCCGGGGGTCGCTCGTGAACTACCTCATGGCCGAGCCGCCCAGTGTGCGCGAACCACGCTTCAAGCCGCTGGGGGCCAAGAACCGCCTGAGCGAGTGGCTGAAGAGTCTGGAACGCTAGCGAGTGCTCGCGACTTGCCAGGCATGGCCGGGTTGGGTAGAGTAGAGAGGAGGGGAAGGGCGACTCCACAGACTGCCCGCGCCAATGGAGGCAGAAGCCAATGAAATGGGTGCTCATCTTTCTTGCCGCCGTCATCCTCCTCATGGGGTCCATTGTGCCCCTCGCCGGGATGATGGTCACCAAGGGGCTGGAGAATCCGCGGAAGTCCTGGGCCCCCGGGTTGACCCAGAAGGGCGCGCGCATGCGCATGTTCTTCGGCAACTACGCGGCTGCCGCCAAGATCTGGGAACGAGCGGCCAGTACCTGGCCGGCGCACCCGGATCACCCCCGGATGCTCTATCGAGTTGCCTTCTGCCTGGAGAAGTCCGGCAATGTGAAGCTGGCGATCGCCTGGTACGAAAAGTACCTTGCGAGCCACCCGAGCCACAGCTGGAAGGAGCAAGCGCAGCGGCGGTTGGTGCAGTTGAAGGGCGTCTAGCCCGAGTTTAACACTTGGGGTCATAAGTCGTTGACTATCAACACTTCGATTTTTGAGTAACTACACGTTTCGTTGATTCTACGGCAACGTGTGGAGGGATGACGGCACTGCTCTTCGGCAGTCCGTTCATGGTGTCGATCCCGAGTTTCCGGTAGATGTCCCACTGGCACTGTTCGGGGCGTCCGGGCTTGCGGATGCGGTGGACGGTGCCGTCGGCGAGGGGCAGATGGAGCGTTGCGTAGCAGTGGGTTGCCAAAACGCGTCGCAGGGCGGGCCAGCGACGGTTGTCGCCCTGGCTTTCGAGCCGGTGGAGGATGGTCCTGAGGATCTGATATGCCAGCACGGTGACGAACACATGTGCGTCCACGCGTTCCTCGACCCGATGGAAGGCGGGACTCAGG
>JABGQJ010000384.1 GCA_018648945.1 Victivallales bacterium | reverse complement strand
AGTGGGGTCCTCGAGGTGTGGTGAGTCCGGAGGAAGCGCCGGGAAAGCCCTCCTCTCCTGTGGGAAGACGATAGGTGAGTCATGGTGCCAATGCAAGCTGCCGCTTGCGCCATCCAGTGAGTTCTGCCGGTACTCGTGGCCAGGTGCGTGAAGGCGCGGCAGGAGGCCAGGCAGAACGGCTGGCGACCGTCGCCCTCGTGTCGAGCAGCGCGTGCTCGGCACAGAACAGCGCCGCTGGGAGGATCAGCGTCTTGCGACCGGGGACTAGCTACGGCATGTTACGCGCTTCCCTCCCTTGTTCACTCTCTGTGGTAGGTTGATGGCAGCAGCCCGCGCGATCCTGGAAATGTATGAGAAGGTGGTCCGTGCTCTGGTCATGGCGCTGGCTGTGCTGGCGGCATTGGCCGTCTTGGCCATGATGTCCGTGACCTGCGTGGACGTGGTGATGCGGATGTTCGGCACAGCTCTCAGTGGGGCGAACGACCTGATCTGCGTGGCTGGGGCGCTGGCGGCGGGGTGCGCGCTGCCCTACACGACGGCAGTGAAGGGCCATGTGGCGGTGGAGTACTTCTTCCACAAACTCGGGAGAATTGGCCGGGTGGTGGTGGATACGTTGATGCGGGCGACGGGAATCACCCTTTTCGGCGCCCTGTCGTGGTGCTGCTTCAGGGAGGCGCACATGTCGTACATGCCAGCGGGAGTCTCGATGAGCAGGGGCTACCCGTGGGCGCTCTTTGCCTTGGCATGCGGCTGCTTTGCCGCCGGGGTGCTCGCCGCCTCGCGCATCCGGCAGCAGCGGGCGGCAGGCCACGGGGGATGGGCCATCGGCAAAGAGGGCGGCGTGCTGGCCCTGCTCCTTGCCCTCTTCCTCTGGCGCCTGGCGGTCCGCGTCGCGCAAGCGGCATCCCGCCATTCTGCCGCTGCGGGGAACCAGGTGGAGGTCTATGACAGCTTGCCGATCCCGAAGGCCGGCGTGATGTATATGCTCTCGTTCTGCTGTGCGGTCGTGGTGCTGGTGATCCTGCACAATCTGCTGCATCCTGGCCGGGAAATGATCAAGCCATGATGGACCCGGAAGCACTGCAGATTCTACACGGGGTTCTGGGCTGTGTGGCCCTCTTGCTGCTGCTGGTCGCCAGTATGCCGGTGGCCTTCGCCATGGCCCTGGTGGGCGCAGTGGGGATCTGGTCGCTGAGTGGTCTTCCTGCGGCGATGTTCACGCTGGGCAGCGAGTTGGGCACGAACTTCGGGAACGGCAGCCTGACGGTGATTCCGCTGTTCATCCTGATGGGGCAGGTGGCCTTCCATTCGGGCATCAGCGGGCGCCTGTTCGAAGCGGCGTACCGCTGGCTCGGGGCGCTGCCCGGCGGGTTGGCCATGGCGACAGTGGGTGCGTGCACAGGCTTCGGAGCAATCTGCGGTTCCGGTCCGGCCACGGCAGCGACCATGGCCGCAGTGGCGTTGCCCGAGATGCGACGGCGGAACTACAGCATGGAACTGGCCAGCGGAGCAGTCGCGGCGGGCGGTAGCCTGGGCATGATGATCCCGCCAAGCGTGGTCTTCATCGTCTATGGCATCATGACCGAACAGTCTCCGGGCAAGCTCTTCATCGCTGGCATCCTGCCGGGCCTGCTGCTGGCGGTTCTGTTCTGTCTGACCATCTATATGAACTGCGTTCGCCACCCGGAGCAGGGCCCGGCCTCGCCGCCCTTCAGTTGGCGCGAAAGGCTGACGGCCTTGGCCGGCGTGGGCGAGACGATGGCTCTGTTCACATTGGTCATCGGCGGCATGTTTGGCGGGCTGTTCACCCCCGTGGAGGCGGCTGCGGTGGGAGCGGCGGGGAGCATTGCGCTGGCAGTGGCACGGCGACAGCTCAGCCTGCGGGCCTTCCAGCGCTCCTTGCTGGAAACAGCCCGTACCTCCTGCATGGTGATGATGATCGTGGCCGGAGCCATGATCTTCGGGCGGTTCCTGACCGCAACCAGCCTACCGATCAAGCTGGCGGATGCGCTGGCCAGCCTGCCCCTGCCCAGTGCCATGGTGATGGGGGGAATCATCTTCTTCTACCTCTTCGCCGGGTGCTTCGTGGATGCCCTGGCGCTCATCCTGCTAACGGTACCCGTGTTCTACCCCGTGGTCGTGAAGCTGGGCTACGACCCGATCTGGTTCGGCGTGATCATCGTGGTGGTGACCCAGATGGGGGTGATTTCGCCGCCGGTGGGCGTGAATGTCTACGTGGTGAGCGGCATCGCGCGCGACATCCCCCTGCAGACGGTGTTCAAGGGCGCGCTGCCGTTCCTAGGCGCGTTGGTAGTCGGTTCGGTCCTGCTCATCCTGTTTCCCGAGGTCTGCCTCTACCTGCCAACCCGCGGCCCGGCAGGCATGGCGGCGCTTGCTGCCGTGGGGGGACTGGCCCTGGTGCAGGCGGGGGCGTTGCTCCTCGGCGGGCGCGCGTTCGGCATCGCCGGCGCAGACTGTGGCCGGGCCACCATGGTGGTGCTGACCAGGCTGGCCCTGGTCCAAGGCATATTCGCGCACGTGCCGGACCGGGGGTTGACGACCTGGATTGCAGCCGGTCTATTCAGTCTGTTGACGGGAATCGTGTTGACCAAGCTCGTCTGCCGGGCCTCGTGGCGGCGGGCAGCAGCGGCGTGGGGCGTGGCGGCGCTGACTTGGGTGGCCTTGGTCTGGGCTGCCGCCACGCAGGGATACGACCTCAGCCACCTCTTCTAGATCCCTGAGACAGGAGCGCAAGGAATGGCAATGGACAACGTTGGCGACAGCCCGTACCGGCGCATTCTGTTCTGCACGGACTTCTCGCCGAATGCGGATTTTGCCTTCGATTTCGCGCTGGATTCGACCTGTCGCCGACCGGGAAGCAGCCTGATTCTCCTGCACGTGGTGCCCGAGCCGGAAGCGCAGTTCTGGAAGACCTACATCTACGAATTGGACAACGTGGACGAGAAGGCCAAGGCGGATATCGACCGCAAAATCGCCGAATGCTACACCCCGAGGGTGCCCAAGGACATTGACTTCCGGGTTGAATTCCGGGTGGGGCGCGACTATATCAAGATCCTGGAATTCGCTGAAGAAGAAGAAGTCGACCTGATCGTCATCGGACGGCAGGGACACTCTTCCTTCGGCACCGTTCTTTTCGGAAATGTCACGGAGCGGGTAGCGCGCAAGGCGCCCTGTCCCGTGCTGGTCATTCCACTCGACTATGAGAAGCGACTTGCTGCTCGAAAGGTACTGCCCGATGTCGACTGAAGACAAACTCAAAGAACTGATCGTCGAACGCCTGTTCCTGGACCTCGACCCCTCGGAGATCGAGGACGAGACCGAACTGGCCGAGTACGGAGTGGATTCGTTCCTCTTGCTGGAACTGATCGTGGCCATGGAGGAGATGTTCGAGATCCAGTTCGAACAGACGGATATCACGACCGAGACTCTGAAATCGGTCAAGGCCATGGGCGATCTGATCCGTGCCAAGCAGGCGTAGCAGGGCCAGGACCAGGTTGCGCGGTACGCTCGGGACTTGACTGGATGGGAGTGTGGCGACGATGAGAGTACCGGTACTGCTTCTGGTTCTTGCTTGGCCGGTGTTGGCCGACCCTGGGCTGTTCGATTGGGGATGGCGCGCGCCCCTGGCGACTCCCACGCTCTGGGCCGCCCAGCCGGGCTGGGTCGGCAACGCCGACCCGGGCGCGCGGGTGGCCCGGGATGGCGATGCCTTGCGGTTCCACGTGCCTGCGGCAGGCAAGGGCATGAAGTGGTCGCTGGCGGGGGCCGATGCGGCGATCGCGGACGCGCCCTATCTCTTGTTGGAGTACCGGGCAAAGGGCCTTCGGACCACCTCCACGGACTACTTCGTCTACATCGAGGATGGCGGCAAGTGCGAGACCCGGGCCGTGCGGCTCAACGCACTGGTGGCGGACGGCGAATGGCACACGCTGGTCGCCGACTTGCGGAAAGTGGCCGAATCAGCATCCTTCTCAACGGTCGCGATTCAAGTGCAGGCGAGGGACGATAGCCCCGCCGATGTCTGGATCCGGGCTCTGCGCCAGGTGGTGGATGTGCCGGATGGCGCGGGCGAGGCGGCGGTCGCCGCCGCACCCGATGCACTCCTGCCGGTGGCCGACTCGCAGACCGGGGATTGGGTGGCGCGACCATCCTGGCTCGGCATTCCCGACGGGAAGCCGACAAACCAGGTGACGGAAGGCACGGTGCGACTGGCCGTCTCCGAGGCCGGCAGGGGGATGAAATGGAGCTGGTTCCTGCCTGAAGAGACCGTGCTGACCGGACATCGCTTCCTCTCGTTCCGCTACCGAGCAAAAGGCGTCGCGAGCGGCGGCGACTATACGCTCGCAGTGCTGGGCAAGGCGACAGCGGACGGGCGCGACTATGCGAAGGTTCTGCTGCCAACCGACCTGAAGATGGACGGCATGTGGCATGTGGTCTGTGCCGATCTGGCGATGGTGAGCAAGGACTTCCCCCGCATCAAGGGAGTGGCGGCACAAGTCGTGGCGCTGGCGCCTGGCGCAAGTCTTGAGATACGGGAAATCGGCCTCGTGTCGCAACGCGCCCCCGAGAAGGCCAGCGCTTGGTTTGCCGACGCACCCGCAGCCCGGCAGAAAGGGCTGGAGCCGATCCCTCTGCCCGCGACCGGGCGGGCGAAGCTGGCGGAGGCCTTGGCTGCCGCACGAGTAACCGATTGGCCGACCGGCCGCCGGGCGTGGCATGGCATTCCTTTCGAGCTGCCCGAGACATCGGCACCGGTGCCAGTGACCGGCGTGCGCGAACGGGCGGAGACGGAATTCGCGGTGGGCAAGGCATGTTCCCAGGTCTTTGCCCTGTCCCTGGTCATGCTGCGTGGCGCCGAGGAGGAGGTCTACGCGCGCAATGGAAATCTGACCGAAATCCGGGAGATCGACCGGTTCCGCGCGCGGCTGGACTACGCAGATGGCAGCAGCGAGGAATGCGTGCCGCTGAATGTCACCCACAGCGACTTCGTGCTGCGCGACGGAGCCCAGGTGCTGTGCTTCTTCGCCGACCCAAGCAAGGATCTATCCCGAATCACCTTGGTGGACAACAGCCCGGGCTTGGGCCTGACCGTGGCGGCGGTGACCGCCTGCACGGGACCAGAAAAGGTCCCCAATCCGGACGACTCGCTTCCCGTGTTCCTGCAACGCCCCCTGCAACGGCGGCAATTGGTGCCCGCCGTGCAACTGCAGGAAAACATGGCCACGGTGCACCTCCCGCTGGGAACCGCAGTGCTGGCTCTGGCACCGCTTCCTCGACTGGTGAGCATGCGCAACGAGGTAGCCGAAGACGACCTACTGACCGAGGCGCAGCCCCAACCCCTGTTCAAGGTCCGGGTGGATGGCGAACCGGTGCCCCCCGAGAACTTCAGGCTGGAGGAGGCGCGCACCGTCAGAGGGCAAGGCGGTGCCCGCACGCAGCTCCGCTACTCCTGCACGGAGCCAACGCCCCTGACCCTGGTCATGGAAATGGTGCCGACGCAACTCAGCGAACTGGGATTCCGGAACGTGGCGCTAGTCAACGACGGGGACCAGGAACACCGATTGGCGATCGAGGGCCCCTTTGTCGGGCCATTCAAGCTTGGCCAGGAGGCCAGGAATACCTACTACCTGTACCCCCGAGTCGGGGCCTGCCTGCACAACCGGGAAACCTACCGGCGCGACCGTTTCGGGGGGCGTTTCCCGGTGCAGTTCATGGCCGCCTTCAACCCCGTCGCCAACTCCGGGCTGTACCTGCGCACGGAAGCGGAGCGGGAGATGCGCGACTACGCCTTGGGCAAGAACCGGGACGGGGTGAGCTTCGGCGTCCACTACCTTGCCGATATCCCGACGCCGCCGGGGAAGTCCCTGCGGATGCCGGCGACTTGCCTTGGATTCTCCGAAGGGCATTGGCGACGTGGCATGTCGCTCTACCGCAAATGGCTGGCAAGCCGGTACCACCTCCCCTCCCCTCGGCAGCCGTGGTTCCTGGAAGTGTTCAACTTCCGACAACGGTTCCTGCATGCGCACGACCCACTCTACGACCAGGAAACCGGGCGCTACCGCCTGGACGAGGCGGTCGCGGAAGGCCAGAAGCAGTTTGGCGGCATCGAGTACCTGCATATCTTCGACTGGGGGAATGTCCCCGGCGTGGGTCGCGTCTACGGTCGCACCGGAGACCACTCGCCCTTCGACGGAACGCTGAAAGGCGGCGTACCTGCCTTCAGGAAGGCCATCGCCGGCGTGCAGAAACAGGGCGTGCGAGCCGGCCTCTACATCGAGGGCTATCTGCTTCAGGAGAAGGGCAAACTCGGGGCGGCGCACGGGGCCGATTGGCAAATCGTCCAGCGCAACGGCGAACGGATGTACTGGCCGGGCAGCACCGAAATGATGATCTGCGCCGCCGTCCCCGAATGGCGCCAAGTCCAGGCCTCCACGTATACCACGCGGGTCCAGGAGCTGGGCGTGGATGGGATGTATATGGACCAGTTCGGCTTCGCCAACTCCGCCAAGGACTGCTGGAGCAGCACCCATGGGCACCCCGTGCCGGGCTACACCGTGGAAAGCGAGTACGGCTTCGCGCAACTGGTCCGCCAGAGCATCTCGAGCGTGAAACCCGACGTGGCCCTCTATAGCGAGGAAGTGCCTTGCGACGTGAATAGCGGCACCCAGGACGGTGCCTTCTCCTACCACATGAAGAGCTGTCGGCAGACGCGCCCCCTGGTGCCCGTCCACGTGCCCCGCTTCCTCTATCCTGGCTTCAAGACCTTCGAGATCCTGGTCTGCGACCGGCCAACCGGGGGGTGGGCGGAAGGCGTGAAGTGGACCTTCTTCAATGGCGAGGGGATCTGGTTGGAGGGACCAGCCGCCACTTGGTTCCGCCCGGAGACACTGGCCGCCATCCGCAGATGCCACGGAATCCTGCGCGAACACCGCGACGCCTTCTCGTCGCCTCTCGTGGAGCCGCTGATCGACACCGGGGTGCCAGGGGTGTTCGCCAACGCCTTCCGCAAGGGGAACAAGACGGTCTACACGCTCTACAACACCCGGCATCGGACCTTCCGGGGTACGATCAAGGGCCCGCGCCGCCAACACGTGCTCCGGGTCCGGGATCTGTGGCGGGATGCAGAAGTCACCCCGCTGGCAGATGGTCTGCTCAGCCGCCTGCCAGTGGACCTACCGCCGCGCGGGGTTGGCTGCCTTATGGTGGTGCGGTAGGGGAAATCCACGAACAGGAGAATGTCCCATGCAGCCTCGGATCAGCAGTGAATGGTGGCAGGTGGCAGGGAATCCGGACCTGGGCCTGTATGAGACACCGGAACAGGAGCCGG
>JABGQJ010000383.1 GCA_018648945.1 Victivallales bacterium | reverse complement strand
ACGGCCGCCGGTCCGACCCCGGTCGGCCGGAATCCGGGTCGTCGGAGAGCAGGATTTGGCTTTTCGCGCTAGGTCTATCTGGATCCGACTCAGGTCGCGAGATGGGAACTGTTCGATCATTTTGCCGTAGTGGGGTACTCTGGCGTGATCTCGGATGTGAGGGTTGAGACAGCGGTGACCAAGACGCCATTCCTCGTTGTCGACCTTCGCCAGGTCAAGCTCGTGGAACCAACCGCTGCGAACAAGGACATCGACAGCGACAGGAAGTAGCCGCGCTCTGCCCGCCTGTTCCTTGCGCATCATGGCAGACGTTCCCTTCCTCTGCTGGGCCTCTCTCCCGTTTGCGCCTCTGCGCCTCTGCGGGAAGGCCTCCTCCTCGCGTCCTTCCCCGCCGACAGCGGGGCAAGCGTGCCTCTCGTCCCGCTACCCTTGCCGACCGTATTGCCTCTGGAGCTCAGCGATCCCGGGTTCGCACCCGGGGCTGTAGTCCGTGCCTCCGCTGGAGGCGCCATTCGGGGCCGCGAGGGCAGGCAACAGGTGGCCGGGAGAAGAGACCTAAGGGACCTAAGGGACCGAAGGGACGGGGAAGTCACATGCAAAGCCAAGTTGGTCTGCGCACTCCTCTTGGTGGTGAATCCGCATCCCGTCTTGGAGCCGCGTGCGCCATCGCCGGAAGATCCTATCTCTTCTCCTTTCCCCAATACTCGGTCAGCGCTCCTGCCCCGCTTCCGCCTGGGGACGGTCCTGGCCTCTGAGACGTAAGACGCGTCCTGCCAAGGCTATGCCAAACACCATGCCATACACCACGAACTCGATCAAGAGCACGCGGGCCGTGTGGGCACCGAAACTGGAAATGGGTCGCTTCAGCGTCACGAACCAGGGGATGGCGAGATTGAGGCGAGCGCGGCTTAGGGGCCAGAAGATGAGCACGCCTTTCCCATGATTGTAGAAGCTGTCGAGCAGGAAGTGGCTGAGCCAAGCCAGGGTGCCGCCCATCAGGAGCCAGACCATGCCCTTGGTCGCGCGTACGCCAGGGATCAGCAGGAGGATCAGCGCGGCAAGGAGGATCAGGCCGCCATTCACGAACACGCTGTGGCTGATGTCATAGCGCTCGTGTCCCCAGGAAGGGAAGTGGAAATCGGGCACATTCGCCAGAGCCGCGAAGCCGACTGCCAGGGCGACTTTGGCCAGAGGTCGCCATCTTTGCGGCACGACCAGCACCGCCAGGCTCGCGCCGGTCAGGCTGTGTCCCACAAACGTCATCTATGTCTCCCTCGATGCTCACATGCCCGCGGTGGAAGCCTACCGGCGGCGCATCCTCTTCGCCAGTTCCTTGAAGGTGAATGTCGTCTTCTTCCCCTTGGCGTTGACGATCGTGAACGACTTGTCGGTCAGCTCCTCAACCTTCTTCAGCCACATCACGCTCGGTGCTGTCGATACCCGCAGTTGGCCTTGGGGGAGCGCAATACTCCCGATAAACTCCCGCACCTTCAGTGTGCAGAACGTGCCATCCTTCTGCAACACATGAACCGCCGTGTCGTCGAGCTTCCGCACTTGATGGTTGCTTCGGACGTGGAGGATCCTGTCCCCCTTGTTCGTCAGCATGATCTTGGAGAAGAGCATGTAGAACTCAGGTACGACGACCTGCCACTGCGCCTTCTTCCGGTCGCCGGCCTTGTAGACGGTGATCGTCCCGGTCTTGTTCTCTCTCTTGAACTCGAAGGCACCATCACTGGATTTGCCCCACACAACGGGGGGCGGCGCAGCCCACATGCCGACCACGCTGCTGGTAGTTGCGCAGAGGAGCAGGACGCCCCAGAGCACCATGATTCCTGTCCGACGGGCTGTTGTCTCGTTCATCGCCAGGCCTCCGGTCGTGGGTGCACGCCAATTGAACGCAGAAAGGGTATACCAGTGCACTGTAGCGGCGGAATTGGTTCCCGCCTACTCGACCGGGTCGATGTCCAGGCCGATGTCGACGGCGGGGACGGAGTGGGTGAGGGCGCCGACGGAGATGAAGTCGAGGCCGAGAGTGGCCAGGCTGGGGATGCGTTCGAGGGTGACGTTGCCGGATGCCTCGAGCCGGGAAGGGCAACCATCGGCGAGGGCGACGGCTTCGGCCATCTGTTCGTTGGTCATGTTGTCGAGAAGGATGTACTCCGCCTTGGCTTCGAGGGCGGCGCGGACCTCGTCGAGGGTGTCTGCCTCCACTTCCACTTCGAGGGCGGGGAACTTCTCGCGGCAGGCCGCGACCGCACGCTGGATGGAGTCGGGCCCGGAGAGCTTGGCCAGTTCGCGGTGGTTGTCCTTGATCATCACTCGGTCGTAGAGTCCGAAGCGATGGTTGGTGCCGCCGCCCATCTTGACCGCGTACTTCTCCAGCGTGCGCAGGCCGGGGGTGGTCTTGCGGGTATCCAGGACACGGGTGGTGGCGTCGCCAAGGGCATCCACGTAGGCGCGGGTCTGGGTGGCGATGCCGCTGTAGCGCTGGACGAAGTTGAGGGCGGTGCGTTCGCCGGTGAGGATGGACTGGGCCGAGCCGCTGATCCAGGCCAGGACTTGGCCCTTGCCACAGCGGGTGCCATCTTCCACGCAGGCCGCGAAGCAGAGGGTGGGATCCAACTCGTGGAAGAGGGCCTCGGCCAGGGGCAGGCCAGCAACCACGCAGTCCTGGCGAGTCACCATTTTGGCGGCCACTTGCAGGTCGGCGGGCACGACCGACAGCGTGGTCGCATCGCCGCTGCCGATATCCTCGGCCAGGGCCACGCGACAGAGGTTGCGGAGCATGGTCGGGTTCAGCATGGCGTCAGGCTTCCTTCTTCGGGACGTGAAACTGGATGATCGAGATGATCACAAAGACGAGGGCGCTCTGGAGCAGAACCACGGCCGCGCCTGCTGGCGGCAACCAGATCAGCGCCACGGCACCGCAGCCGACGGTGAACGAGAGCAGGCAGACCAGCAACGCGGCGATGGGCCGCGAGAGGCCGAGGTGCTGGAAACGGTGCGAGATGTGCCGATTGTCGGCCACGTAGATGGGATGTCCGGCACGGATCCGGATGAGGATGACGGCGAAGGTGTCGAAAATCGGCACGCCCAAGATGAGAACGGGGGTAAGGAGTGGGGCGAGGGTGCGACTCTCCTGGGTGTAGAAGGTGGTCAGCGCGCCGATCACGGCCAGGTTGAAGCCGAGGAAGTGGCTGCCTGCATCGCCCATGAAAATGCTGGCCTTGGGTTTGTTGTAGACCAGGAAACCGGAGGCGGCGCCACAGGTGACTGCCGCCAGCACGGCGACGAAGTGTTGTCCGCGTGCCGCTGCCGTGAACAGGAAGAGGAAGGCGGCGAGGGCGGAGATACCCGCCGCCAGTCCATCCATGTTGTCCAGAAAGTTGAGCGCGTTGACGATCAAGAGGATCCAGAAGACAGTCAGCCCCCAGGTGATGATGGGGCTGCCGAAGAGGGCAGTGATCCGCACGCCCCAGGCGGCGGCGATCCCGGCAAAGACGATCTGGCCGAGGAACTTCTGCCATGCCTTCAGAGCCAGTCGGTCGTCGATCAGGCCGAGCAAGCTCATGCCGGTGGCGCAGCCAACGAGGATCAGCAGTCTGCCGCTGACAGCCCCCGCATTGGCCAGGTGTTCGGCGATGCTCTCGGGCAGCAGATGGCGCAGGAGCAAGGCCACTGCCGCACCACCGCCGATGCACAGCAGCCAGGCGCTGAGCATGGCTGCGCCGCCAAAGACGGGGGTAATGGAAGCGTGTTGTTTGTGCGCCTCGTTGAGCGGCTTGTCCACGAAGCCCAGCCGGGGGGCCAGATCGCGGGCAATGCGGGTCAGCACAGTGGCCACGAGAGCCGTGGCCAGCCAGGCACCAAGGTAGATGGGCCACCAGGTCATCGCATTCTCCTAGAGGGAAGCCGGGGCGGGCTCTCGGTCGATCACCGCCGCCAGTTCGACCGGAAAGCGGGTTGGGCGCAGGCTCACAAGATCAACCAGGGCATGCACGGTGTGGCCTTCGGCCAGCAGTTGCTCGTCCCGGAAGACTGCGCAGTTGATTTGCACGCGCACGGCGCGGCGGTTGCTTACCCAACCGCGAATCTCCAGCACGTCGTCATAGCGCGCGGGGGACTTGTAGTCCACATGGGCCGAGAGCACAGGCAGGCCGAAGCCCCGCTGTTCGATTTCATGGTAGGTCAGCCCAAGATCGCGCAGCAGCTCGTTGCGGGCCCGCTCAAAGTAGGTTAGGTAGTTGCCGTAGTAGACGACGCCCATCTGGTCCGTGTCCGCGTAGGGCACGCGATAGCTGACCTTGGCATAGGACTCGCTCATGCGGCTTCTCCGCGCACCCGCGCCACGATCCAATCCGCCACTTGCCGGGGAGTCAGGGCGTCGGTGTCGATGTGTATGGCATCGTCAGCCGGACGCAAGGGGGCCACTTTGCGGGTGCTGTCGATTCGGTCACGCTCGGCGATCTCGGCGGTGACGCTGGCCAGGGTGGCCCCGTCCGCCACCTCGCCTGCCTGGTCCAGGCGACGCTGGGCGCGCACTTCGGGGGAGGCGGTCATGAAGAACTTGTGGGCGGCGTCCGGGAAGATCACGGTCCCGATATCGCGCCCTTCCATGACGATGATGCCCAACTCGCGCGTCTCGCGCTGTCGTTCCCGCAGCCAGTCGCGCACCCCGGCGATGCGAGCCACGAAACTGACCACTCCTGCCACTTCCGGGCCGCGGATCGACTCTTGTTGCACAGGTTCGCCGTTGAGGTGGAGCAGGGGCGCGCCAGCCACCACACGGTAGCGGAGATCCAGCTTGGCCAGCAGGGAGACTGCCGCTGCGGGATCGACATCGGCATCAATGCCCGCATCCAGAACCGCGCGGGTCACGGCGCGGTACATGTCGCCGGTGTTGATATAGAAGCCGCCAAGGGCGGCGGCCACGAGCTTGGCCACGGTACTCTTGCCTGAAGCAGCTGGTCCATCGATGGCGATCTGGACGCCCGCCATGGTCAGTTTGCCTCCGGGGCAGGGGTGGGGACGGGGATAGTCCCGGACGGCTCCTCGGCTGCCGGGGCTTTGGGTTCTTCCTTCCCGGCGGGTTCCTCTTTGCGCTTGTCTTCCACCTTCTCGGACTTGCTGCCGAAGAAGAAGCGCAGGAAGCGTGGCGTGCGTCGCACATCGTAGAAGGACACGTAGGCCATGAAACTGATCAGGAGGACGGCAAACACCGTCTGCAGCCAGTAGACGATCCGAGTCGGGATCTTCCGCCCGAAAACGATCTCGACCAGGGAGTAGACGATGTGACCACCGTCAAGCACCGGGAGGGGCAGGAGGTTGAAGAAGGCCAGGCTGAAGCTGACCAGGATGATGAAGGAGAGGCCACCCCGGTAGCCGTCCACGAGAACCTTGTAGAAGATCATCTGGAGAATGCCGATGGGGCCGCTCATATGCCGCGCCTTCACAAGGGAGGGCCTGCGCAGGACCGGGGCGAACAGGGTGCCCAGAGTACGTTTGGTCCGGGAGAACACGTCCACGAACTGCTCCCAGGGATTCGGATACGCCAGCACCTTGGGGACTGTGAGTTTTGCGCCGAGACGGAAGACTGTCCTGTCCCCGACCGTTTTCCTCTCGGGCAGGATGCCCAGGATCGGGACCACGTTCCCATCGCGTGCGACAGTTAGGTCGATGGGAGCACCCCCGCCCAAGGCAATCACATCGATGAAGAACCCCGCATTCTCGACTTCGTCGCCATTGATCGTGAGCAGGACATCCCCCCCCATCAGCCCCGCCCGCTCGGCGGGAGTGTCCTTTATCACTTGCTCGATGGCCACGGGCTCCTTCACATAGTAGAAGGGATGCCCGAGCCCCTCCAAATAGGGATTGGCGGCGGGCACATAGCGCAGGTCAAGCGTCTCGTCTCCGCGCCGGACGGTCAGTTCCACCGGCTCGGTGGTGAGGATCGTCGATTCCTTGATGTCGACGAAGCCCTTTCCCAGCCCTTTGCCGTTCACAGCCAGGATCACATCGCCGCCGCGCAATCCCTTTTCCGGCTTCTCGCCGTAGGACGCCCCGCCGTAGTACTCTGGGTTCGGCATGGGAGTGTACTCGATCTCCAACACCTCTTTGTCCTCTTCCTCTCCGCGCTCCACGGTGAGGTGCAGTGTCTTCTCGACGAGCCTGCCAGCCTCGTCCACGGGCAACGGCGGCAAGTCCTGGACGACCGTCCACCAGGGCGCCCCGAACAACTTGCCATCCACGGAGAGGATCTTGTCATCCAGCTTCAGGCCATCCTTGAACGTCGCCTGCATCGGGGGCACGGACAGTATCCTGCATTCCTGCTGCGGCGCTGGCTCCCAGGTCCCGAAGGCCCAGATGAACAGCCCCAGGAAGAAGCCGAACAGAACATTGGCCAGGGGGCCGGCCACGGCGGTCAACGCCCGGCTGACCGGTGGCCCGCTGGGCAGAACGGTGCCGTCGGAGGTCTTGGGTTCGTCGCTGGGGTCGAGCTGGGGCAGGGCCACATAGCCGCCGAAGGGCAACATGCTGATGACGTAGTCCACGCCGTTGATCGTCTTGCCCCAGATTTTCTTGCCGAAGCCGACGGAGAACTTCTCCACGTACAACTTCTGCCAGAGCGCCACCAGCAGGTGCCCGAGTTCGTGGATGAAGATGCAGAGGCCGAAGAAAATCACCACGAAGAAGATCTTGGCTATGATGTCTAGAATATGGAGCAAGGTGCAGTGTATCCTGGCTGTCAGTGGGCATCGGCGACCGCTCTAGGGAGCGGGGCGAAGGGGCAAATGTAAGAACCGGGAGACCGGAACGCAACCTGTGACGGTAGATCACCCCTGACGGCTGCGCTCGCTGAGCAGAACAAAATCTCGGATTCCGTCCTGCTGACTCGCCGCCCGCCATTTGCGCAGGAAACCTTCCTGCTGCACGATCTGGGCGATGGACATCAGGGCCTTCAGGTGAAAATTCCGTTCGTCGGCCGTGCCAGCCAGCACGAACAACGCCTCCACCGGTTCCTCGACATCCGGGAACTGGGCTCCGTCGTGACAACGGACGAGCATCAGTTCAAAATGGTGGTCCCCGGGGACAATCACATGGGGAACTGCCAGTCCGGGGGCCAGAACCGTGCTGGACTCCTTCTCCCGCGCCAGCAGGAGTAGTCGGGCTTCCTCCTCGTTCATGCCGATGCGCGGGGCCAGGGCGGCGGCGATCGCCGCCATCAGATCCTGCATGGACAGTGGCCCCGGCAGATCAAGCACAAGGGCCTGGCGGACCAGAGCACCGAAGCGGTCCTCGACAATCTCGTCCCTCTCCAGGAGGATCTCCTTCAGCTCCGAGTTCAGCACGTCGTAGCGCA